>JAIKVP010000245.1 GCA_024685635.1 Lachnospiraceae bacterium | reverse complement strand
CTTTTCAATAGGGCTTAGATAAGTGCGCCTTTTTCTGGAATACATGCTTGTTATCAAAAAGAATTATGATAATTCCCTTGATTTTAGACTAAAAAAGGAGCTGCACACTAACGATTTTTAATCGTTAATGCGACAGCCCCAAAATCACAATATTATTCTTATGAAAATGCTGATTATTATTCATCCCAATTGTGATAAACCTGCTGAACATCGTCATCCTCTTCAAGCAAATCAAGAGTCTTATTAAGGTTCTTAATAGCCTCCTCATCATCTAATTCAACATAGGTATCAGGAATCTTAGTTACATCAGCCTCAGCCATCTTTACATTCTCTTTTTCAAGAGCTTCTCTTACAGCGGTAAAGTCTAAAGGGCTTGTCAAAATTTCAAAGCTGTCTTCCTCTTCGTTAAAGTCCTCAGCTCCAGCGTCTAACGCCATCATCATAAGATCATCAGCCGACAAATCACACTCTTCCTTGTCGATAAGAATCTGTCCCTTCTCCTGGAACATATATGATACACAGCCCTGTGTACCAACGCTTCCCTTGCCCTTAGTAAAAGCGCTTCTAACATTGGCCGCTGTTCTGTTCTTGTTATCTGTTAAAGCATCAACGATAATAGCAACACCGTTAGGTCCATATCCCTCATAAGTAACAACCTCATAGTTGGCTGCATTGGCGTCACCCGCTGCCTTCTTGATACCACGCTCAATAGTGTCATTTGGCATGTTGTTAGCCTTAGCCTTAGCGATAACATCTCTGAGCTTAGAGTTATTCTCCGGATCTGGTCCGCCAGCCTTAACAGCTACCACAATCTCACGACCGATGACTGTAAAAATCTTACCCTTAGCGGCGTCATTCTTCTCCTTCTTATGCTTAATGTTAGAAAATTTTGAATGTCCTGACATATTAATATGTCTCCTTTCTTGTTAATACTATTCTTCAGAGCTTTTAGGCTCCATCTTTATAACCTTGATAAGCACTATCATATTGTCCCTTACCTCAAGGGCTCTAAACTGATAATCCCCATAAACCAGCTCAATCTTCTCCTTCTCCTGAGGCAGATGTCCAATCTGGTTAATAATAAAACCATTAAGCGTATCTATATCCTCATCAGGAAATACTAGCTCCTCTATCTCGTCGCTAATCCTATCAAGTCTCATAGAGCCTCTTATGATATACTCACCTGGTCGGTTTAACTTAACAAACTCTCTCTCCTCAACATCATGCTCATCAAGTATATTACCGAGAATAACCTCGATAATATCCTCCATCGCAACAATTCCTGATGTCTGTCCATACTCATCAACAACTATCGCCATATGCTGCTTGGTCTTTTGCATTTGCGTAAACATATCTGAAATGTCCTGTGCTTCGTGGACAAAATATGCATCCTTGGCAATCTCCTCTAATGTCATATCAGGCTCCTTGATATAAGCCTTCATGACATCCTTCAAATGAAGTACACCGATGACATTGTCTAAATCCTCGTCATATAAAGGAAATCTTGAATAGTTCTGTTCTAGTATAAAATCAACAGCCTCTTTTAGAGACAGAGACTTATCAACGCCAACAACCTTCTTTCTGATGGTCATTATATCCTTGGCGTCTTTGTCCGTAAATTCGAAAACATTGCTTATGAGCTGGGCTTCTTGATTCTGAATCGCACCCTGCTCACTACCTTCGTTTAAGATATTAATTATCTCTTCCTCGTATTGATTCTCTTCATCGTTATCCTTATGAAACCAATCGAAGAAGCGCTTGGGACCACTTTGAGACATAAGATTAAACTACCCCTTTGCTATTTAATATATAACTTTGCCGATTGTAACACACTTAGTAAATCTAGTCAATATAACTAACTAGTTATATATATAGTCATAAAGCTTCATCACCTTAGGTATGGCATCTACTATATCAGACGCTGTTAGGGAAATGCTACCGACCTCTTTCTTAGCCAGGTCTCCTGCTGCACCATGTAAACAACATGCAACCGTCGCTAACCTAACCCAGAGATTATCAAAATCTGGCACCAAGCCATCCTTGTTCTCCTTATACTTCTCAACGGCAAACGGTCTAGTGACACCTTCTGCTAATATAGCAGTTAACATACCAGCTAAGCAATCACCGCTGCCTGCTGTCGCCATTCCGTTATTGCCAGTCATATTGATATATCTAAGTCCCTTGCCTGATGTAACTATGCTTCTTGCATCCTTTAAGACTATTGTTACACTCTCATATAGATCGTTATCTAATATATAAGAATCTGCAACCTCAAACATATTCTCTTTAATATTGGCCACAGTTTCCTTTGAGAGATATGACATTTCCTTAAGGTGCGGTGTCATGGTTATATAGCATCTTAAAGATGGATCAAGTTTCTTATATCTCTCTAATATATCCTTATGCTCACCTAGTATAGCAAGCGAGTCACCATCAAGGACAAGCTGCTTTTTAGGGGAAGTCTTACTAGCATAAGTAACCAAAGCTCTTGTTATATTAACTGCCATATCGCTTTTTGATAAGCCTGAACCACATAAACAAGCGTCTGCCCAGTTCCAGTTCTTATCTATTAAATGATAGGCCTCGTCTTCATTTGAATAAGTCTCTACTATAGCCTCTGGAACAGTAGTTTGAATAATCTGCCTGTTAGAGCGGTGGGTGATAAGCTTTACTAAGCCACAGCCACTTCTATATGCGCTTCTTGCCGCTAATATAGCAGCACCTGCCATCCCTTCACTGCCAACAACCATAAGCACATGACCATAGTCACCCTTGTTGGTTCTGCTCTCTCTCTTTGGAAAGAACTTAAGGGCATTTTTAATTGCGCCCTCTCCGCTGCCGTAGGTCTTATAGCTTGGCTTGCTATAAACTAGTGCTTCAAGAGGAAATCCTATATCCCTGACTACTACCTCTCCTACTAAATCAGCACCCGGATACAAGGTCATGCCAAGCTTCATATAGCCAAATGTCACAGTCAGATCTGAATTAAATGCAACGCCCATTATCTTGCCCGTTGTAGCGTGGATTCCGCTTGGTATATCTATAGCAATCCTCACTGAATCAAGCCTGTTCATCCACTCAATCGCCTTAGCATGTTCACCTTTAACCATGCGTCTTAGGCCAATACCAAATATGGCATCTATAACTATATCAAAGTCTCCCGCTGCCGGAAGCTCATCATAGATTATAACTCCGTGCTCATTGGCAAGCTTTAACTGCTCCGTAAATGAATTAGTCACTTTCTTAACCTGGCCTATATTATAGCAGAAGACCTGATAACCCTTATCCTTAAGAAGTCTTGCAACTGCTAAGCCATCTCCACCATTATTGCCACCCTCTACAACGATAAGTATCCTGTTGTCAACTGAATACCTGTCATCTATCTCTTCAACTACGGTTAATGCAGCCTGCTCCATTAAGAACAATTCAGAAATTCCTAGCTTAGATATGGAATGCTTATCTAATAGCTGCATTTGCTTCTGATTAAGTATGTATTTCACGACCTGCTCACTCCCGTCTTCTTAGCACTTTCATGTGTCTCTTCGTAAATATTAATCGCAGTCATACCAACTATTTCCTTCATAGTATCGAATACACCGTGATTGTATTCATCCTTGCTGTCTTTTTCCATAATGCGATTGTTAAGTTCTACCCTTAAATTATCAATCTGTCTCTCTAAATCATCTATATCATTTTTATTTACAGCAATCTCATAATAGACCTGTCTAAAGGATTCTAATAAGAGCTGCTCATTAACCCTCTTAATCTGATCTGGAATGGACTTAAGCATGTCCTCATTCTCAACTGCTTTAGCATTTATCTTCTCTATCATATCTTTCTGTTTTGACTTAAGCTCCTGATTGGCGTCATCATCCTCTGACATACTGTGGATAATATTAGTCATAAGCTGCTGCTTCTTCTCTTGCATATTGTTGCTCGCTTCGTTTAGTCTCGCCTGCTCTTTTAAAAGATCTGTAAGCCTTCTCTCAAGATTCTTAACCTCTATAGACTTACCCCTCATAGCAAACAAGGCATGCCAATTAGGATCCAAAGTCAAAATAGGCAGTTCCTTGCCCTGTATAGCCTTTAGAAACTGCCAATCTGACTGATTCATTCTGTTGTTAGCTTTCTTCTTTCTGCCGAACAATCCCATTACTAACTACGACTCCTTAACACTGATATTATATGCTAGATTCATAAGGCTTTCTACTAAGTGGACATTCTCCACTACACAGTTAGATGGCACTTTTAAGTCTACCAGTGCAAAATTCCATATACCTTCAACACCTAAATCACACACAGTGTCAGCAACCTCCTGAGCTGCAAGCTTAGGAACTGCTATCACCGCTATCTTGATATCATTATCTTTAATTACCTGCTCTAGTTCGTCAAGTGACTGAACTGTAAAGTCGCCTACCTTAGTTCCTATAACGCTAGGCGCCTTATCAAATATACCTGTCAATGTAAAGCCTCGCTTAGAAAAGCCCTGATAATAAACAAGCGCCTGTCCCATACGTCCAGCACCGATAATTACCATCTTTCTTTCGGTATCTAAACCTAGAATCTTACCTATCTCCTTATAGAGATAATCAACATTGTAACCATACCCCTGCTGTCCAAAGCCTCCAAAGTTACTAAAATCCTGTCTAATCTGTGAAGCTGTAACCTTCATTTTCTCAGAAAGCTCTTTTGAGGATATGCGCTCGACTCCCTGTTCTTTGAGAGCTGTTAAATACCTGTAGTATCTAGGCAAACGCTTAGTTACTGCTCTTGAAATGCCATTATTCCTCACAGTCTCACATCCTTTCAAACACACTTGATTTATTATAAAATTATGTAGTAAAAAAGTCAAACGCACTTGAAGAAAATGCTAATATTAGCTATTATAGTACAGATTAAAGGAGAATTACTATGATACTTAACGTTCAAAATATTACAAAAGCATTTGCTGATAATATAATACTTAATAAAGTCAGCTTTATAGTTGAAGAAAGAGAAAAGGTTGCAATCGTTGGAATTAATGGTTCCGGCAAGTCCACCCTCTTAAAATGCATAGTCGGCGAATATGAAGCAGACTCTGGCCAAAGCATCTTAATGAGTGGCAAGACCTTAGGCTACTTAGCTCAGCAGCCTGACACCAATCTTGATCTGACAATATATCAGGCTATGGAGGACGCCAAAAGTGAGGTTATTAAGCTAGAGCAAAAGATTCGTGACATCGAGAAGCTTATGAAGGGCCTTAACGGTGAAGAATTAGAAAATGCTATGAACTCCTATACTAATCTAACTGCCAGATTTGAATACCTTGACGGTTACAAATATAAAAGCGAGATTATAGGAGTCTTAAAGGGATTAAAGTTTAGCGAGGAGGACTATGAAAAGCCTGTAAGCGTACTGTCTGGAGGCCAAAAGACCAGAGTCGAGCTTGCAAGACTGCTCTTATCTCACCCTGACATTATAATCCTTGATGAGCCAACTAACCATCTAGATATTGACTCCATCGCCTGGCTTGAGCAGTTCTTGTCATCTTATAACGGAGCTGTTTTGATTGTCAGCCACGACAGATACTTCCTAGACAAGGTAGTTACTAAGGTAATTGATATAGACGCAGCTCATGCTACTACATTTTCTGGCAATTACTCTGCCTATGCAGATAAAAAGGCTGCTCTTAGGCTTGAGAGGCTTAACGCCTACGAAAAACAGCAAAATGAAATTAAGCACCAGGAAGAGGTAATTGATAAATTAAGACAGTTCAACCGTGAAAAGTCTATTAAGCGCGCTGAGTCTAGGGTTAAGAAGCTTGATAAGATGGAGAGGCTTGAAAAGCCTAAGGAGATCAACTCTAAGATGCGCCTAAGCTTAACCCCTTCAATCACAAGCGGTAATGATGTGCTTATGATAGAGGATTTATCTAAATCATTTGATAATCAGTGCTTATTTAGGGATACCAATCTTCTTATCACAAGAGGTGAAAAGGTTGCCATTATCGGTAAGAACGGTACAGGTAAAACTACTCTCTTAAAGATTATAAATAAAGAGCTTCACGCTGATAATGGTAGAGTAAGACTTGGAACTAAGGTTAAAATCGGCTACTACGATCAGGCAAGCACGCATTTGACTGAGACAAATACTGTCTTTGACGAGATTAGCGACGCTTATCCTGATTTAGATAATACCAGGATTAGAAATGTATTAGCTGCATTTTTATTTACCGGGGATGATGTATTTAAGCTTATCTCCTCTTTAAGTGGCGGCGAGCGAGGCAGGGTTTCCCTTGCTAAGCTTATGCTCAGTAACGCTAACCTTCTTATTCTTGACGAGCCAACTAACCATTTAGATATTGAGTCTAAAGAGATACTAGAGGACGCATTAAGAAACTACGAGGGCACTGTATTTTATGTCTCACACGACAGATATTTTGTAAACCGCACTGCCACAAGAATACTAGAGCTTGAAAATCAGCATTTTACTGAGTATAAGGGCAATTACGACTACTATATCGAAAAGAAGCTAGAGTTAAAAGAGGCTCAAGAAGTTATAACTTCAGCTAATAAAGCTGCTGACAACAGCTCAGGCTCAAAAGCAGACTGGAAAGCAATGAAGGAAGAGCAAGCCAACAAGCGCAAGAAAGAAAATGCTATCAAAAAAGTCGAAGCAAAAATAGCTGACCTTGAAAAAGAAATAGCAGAGCTTGATAACGAAATGGCCGATCCGGCTATCGCATCTAACTCTGCTAAATTATTTGAAATATCAACTAAACGAGGCGAATTAGACGAAGAACTAAACGCCCTTTATAGTGAATGGGAGGAGTTATCGGAATAGTTACTATTCCGGTACACTCCATATATCTTTAAGTCCCTTATTTTTCTTAAGCTCTTTCTGATAAAGGCTTAACGAAGCCTCTTCCATCTTTAGGATATCTCCTTTATATTTGCTTATTTCATTTCCTAAAACATCTATTGTAACCTTCTTATTATCACACTGATACCAGTATTTCATAAGATTGTCATTATAAACCAAGGCCTTAGGCAGCGGAAAACCTATATACTTAAAGAACTCTGTTGAAAGATAGTTAGTGTTAATGTGGTCAGCATTAAACTTAGGCAAGTCATAATTGTTATAACAGATAACAGGAGTCTCAAATAACTCATAATCAGACAAATCCTTAGTCGTAAGCTCGTCGTAGGCTTCATCTGAAAGTGGCGGTGCATGATCACCAAACATCAATATCACTGTTGGGTAATCTACCTTTGCAAAATAATCGCAAAGCTCTCTAAAAGCATCTCCTGCTTCATATACTGCATTATAGTATCTAATTATATCTCTTGATGTGGACGAGCTATAATTGCCCTTTAATGGCAAAACCTTAACCTTTCTGTTATATTCATAAGGCTCACCCTCATCATACTCTAGACAAGGCTTATGAGAACCTACAGATATAGAGAAGTTAAAGAACGGCTCATCAGAATCCTTTCTTAGATTCTCATACTTTTCAAGAATCTCATCAGTCAAGGCATAATCAGAAATATTGACATCAAACAGTTCATCAGTATGAGTCATATTCTCCCTAAAATACATCTCATCAAAGCCAAATGCTTTATAAGTTTTATCGCGGTTAAAAAAGCTCTCCTTATAAGGATGAATAGCAACTGTGTGATAGCCTAAATCCTTCATATATGAAACCATAGATGAATGATGTCCACTTCCCTCCTTATATTGATAATACATAAGGTTAGAAGCAAAATACTTATGTCCCATTCCTGTTAAGAATTCCCACTCAGTATTAGCAGTTCCACCGCCGAATATATCAACCTCTATAGTTCCACCGCCATAATTGTCTCTTATATAGTTTAAGTCCTCCATAGGATCAATATCATACTTAACATTGTCAAAATGCGCAGTATCATATAAAGACTCGCTCATTATACATATGATATTAGGCTTAATTTTGATATCATTTTTACTAAAAACAGTGGCGTCAGATGAAACATATTCCTTGCCTTTTCTAACATAATCATTAGACATTAACTTCTTATAACCGTCAGAAAGAATAGTATGCGGAAGGGTATTAGCAGGAATATAACCTAAGGTAATTCCATATTTATTACCTATATAATCACTGTCGCCCATAAAATCATATATATTCTCCTGCATATAGACGCCAACACAGGTTAAGGCAGATAATAAAATACCCGTAAACAAGCCTATCGTCCTCATATACCAGCGATATTTAAACTCTCTATTATCTTTTAAGCGTCTAGCTATAAAGAAGCTTATAACAGTCATAATGATATATATAGCTAGGAATATAAACAGATGCGCCGATATATCAGCATCATTTTTGGAAAATTCCAGATTGCCGTGAAAGAAGTTATAGATATCATCGCCAGTTAAAAAATCCTTGCGCATACTGTACTTAAAGTAATTGACAGTGCCAAACGCATAGCTTATAAGCCCGACAATTATACTTCCAACAAAAAAATTAGTAAGTGCAGCAATAGCATAAAAGACAAATGCCAAGGCAAGCACAGTCAAAAAGACATACAAAGGATAATCCTTAATCCATGTTAGCACAGGAACAATATCCTTATGCGCCGTAAACTCCATTCCAATAACGAAAATGCAAGAATAGATAAATATAACTAAAACTCTTTTAATGTCCCATTTTATAAAAGATTTCATCAAATTTAACCTCGTAGGCATCCTTTGAAGCCTCAGAACTAGCCGCCTCTTCAGATGCTATTATTTGTTCAAAAATATCTTTATCGACGCCATGCCTTAGAACATCATCAACCTTCATTTTAATAACTCTGTCTATACTAGGAAAAGAATAGTATCTATAGGCATAGGCAGCGGACTCATATATAGAATACATATCTTCTCCGTCCACTGTTATCTGTTCAAGTTTTTGAGGAAGCTCAATAACACTTATCGCCTCATCGTTAGTGTATCTTTGTCTCTCAACATCATCAGTCAATATTGAAAATGTAGCAAGTCTCGATTCAGTGACACCATAAGACTCAGTAACAAACATCCTGTATTTAGAAAATGTTATTCCCTGAACCTTACTACCTATAGTTGCTACATTAATTGGTGTTACTATATTTCTAGGCAGCTTACCGCCATAACTCTGCTGATACCTAGAACTATTATGCTTTACAAGCTCTCCTGTTTTGTTGTCTATCTCAAAGGTCTGCAAAACACTCTCGTCTTTCTTTTGAAAATAGCCAATATAAAGCCTGCTGTTATAGTAAGCTAGAAATGAATTTCTTGGTATCGTGTATAAATTATTGATAGAATCAAATGTCACTGGAGCTTTATATCTGTCGTAATCATACATAAGAAGTTTATAATAAGATATAGAATTGGCCTGAGCTACATCCTTGTGACAGGATAGCCAAAGACGCTTATTAACTCTGTCATAAGCTAAGCCACCAACATGATATCTAGCCGGAAGTATAACGGTCTTTATATACTCATAGCTCTCTTTATCAAGAACATATATCACAGAATAATGCTGCCCTGTCTTACAATATGCACCAATTAGCAAATAATCCTCAGCAATACAGACGCTTTGAGGCACCATGCTTGTACACATCTCCTTAACTCCACTTCTTATGGATTCAGCTCCGTATAAACCAGGAATCACCAATGCATCAGCTGTATCCTCCTCATTATATTCCTTAACACTCTCTCTGATAAAGGAATAACCAAGTAAAGAAGTATGAAAGCCTAAAGTAGTATGAAGTGGCTTAACAACTGTTTCTTTATACTTAGTAGGCGGTTCATGACTACTCCATCTTTTGACAAAATGCATTCCCATAAGAGCAATCGAGCCAAGAATCAAGGCAACAATAATAACTATATATATAATCTTTAATAATACTCTTACATATCCTTTCATCTAGCACCCTCTAACAAAAAAGGTTGGCAAACAAACTGTCCGCCAACCTCAATATTATCAGTATTAAATAGATTAGTCAATCATCCTTTATTCTCTTCTGCGACAAGATTTTCTACTCCGTAGGTCTTTCTTAATAACGGCTTTTCAATCTTACCTGTAGCATTTCTAGGAACCTTGGCAAATATGAACTTTTTAGGTCTCTTATATCTAGGGAGCTCTAAGCAGAAATTATTAAGTTCTTCCTCGTCAGCTTCTACTCCGTCCTTAAGCTCAACTACAGCGCCGGTAATCTCACCTAATCTCTTATCAGGAAGTCCAATTACAGCGACATCCTTAATCTTATCAAATGCCATAAGGAAGTTTTCAATCTGAACAGGATAAATATTCTCACCACCAGAGATGATGACATCTTTCTTTCTGTCTACAAGATAGATAAATCCTTCTTCATCCTGCATAGCCATATCTCCTGTAAAGAGCCAGCCGTCTTTTAAGCACTCCTCAGTAGATTTAGGGTCGTTATAGTAGCAGGTCATAACTCCAGGGCCTTTAACGCAAAGCTCTCCAACTTCGCCCTGAGAAACAGTTACACCATTCTCATCTACTATCTTGCATTTCCATCTATATCCAGGAACTCCAATTGCTCCAACCTTGTGAATGTTCTCAACACCTAAGTGGACACAACCAGGACCTGTAGACTCAGATAATCCATAGTTGGTATCATAGTCGTGGTCAGGGAAATATTCCTTCCATCTCTTAATTAGTGATGGTGGAACCGGCTGAGCACCTACATGCATAAGTCTCCACTGATCCAAATCATAATCCTTAAGCTTTAATTCGCCCCTATCAAGAGCATCTAAGATATCCTCTACCCAAGGAACTAAAAGCCATACCAATGTACAATGCTCCTGAGATACAGCCTTTAATATTACATCTGGCTTGGTACCCTTTAATAATACAGCCTTACTTCCTGCACAAAGGCTTCCCATCCAGTGGAATTTAGCACCAGTATGATATAGAGGTGGAATACATAAGAAACAATCATCTCTTCCGGTTGAATGGTGCTTCTGTTCCATCTGAGCTGCCTGAAGAAGTGACTCGTGATTATGTAATATCGCCTTAGGGAATCCTGTAGTACCAGATGAGAAATAGATAGCTGCATCATCCTCATCCTCAATTCTTACTAATGGTGCCTTGCTTGAGCAGTCTGCAACAAGCTCTAAATAGCTCTCTGCAAATGTTGGGCAGTGGTCACCAACATAGATAAGAAGTCTTCCCTTTATAAACTTATCAGCGATAGACTCTAATCTTCCAATAAACTCAGGCCCAAAGAATAAAACACTAACCTCTGCAAGATTAGCACAGTATTCAATCTCCTTAGCATCAAATCTAAAGTTAAATGGTACAGCAATCGCACCACTCTTTAATATACCAAAATAAATAGGAAGCCACTCTAAAGAGTTAAACATTAAAATAGCAACCTTATCACCACGCTTAACGCCTCTTTCTAAGAGCATATTGGCTACTCTGTTAGCCTTCTCATCAAAAATGCTCCAGGTAATCTCTCTTCTATATGGTTGAAATTCAGTTGCCTGAACAAGATCATATTCTTTCCACGTTGTACGTCTGTTATCCTCAACAGTTGGGTTAAGCTCAACAAGCGCAACTTCATCTCCGTACAATTTACAGTTTCTCTCTAAAAAATCAGTAACTGGCATCAGTAACCCTCCTATATGAATACTTTACCGATTTAACGCTTTTATGCGTTAAAGGATTAGTGTAAAAAAAAACCGAAAAGCTTAATTATTAGCCTTTCGGTTAAAGAGCGCGAGACGGGGATCGAACCCGCGACCTTCTCCTTGGCAAGGAGACGCTCCACCACTGAGCCACTCGCGCTTATGTGCCTTTATCAGCACAAGATGTATATTACCACAGACAATAATTTATGTCAAGCCAAAATTTAATTTTATTGAGTCGAATGTTAATTGCTATTAAGAAAACCTAGCTTTTTCCTCATCTAAATACTTAAGAATCTCTTCCATTCCAGCTTCAGAATAGTCAAAGCTCTTGTAAGTCTTTTGTTCATCTGGCGTCTTATCAAAGATAAATGGTCCAGGCCAGGTTATAACCTCTAATTTATATTCAGGATTATCTTCTGTTCCTTCATTAATCCTATGAATTCTAAAATATAGAGGGCCATCGCTGCCCATAAATGTATTCTTCTTATAATAATCTAATACATATAATACTTTTCTTTCTAACATTAAAGCCTCCACAACAAACAGACAACTGATATTCTATAATCACATTAAGAGAATATCAGTCGCCTAAGAAATTACATATAATTACTATAATTATGCCATATCGAACTCAAGCTTCTTGATAACCTTCCAAGCCTTACCTCTCAAATCGTCAGCCTCAAATATTGAAAGGAATGAATCCTTGTCAAAGTTAACATCCATAAGTGAAACAATTAAGTCATCAATATAACTCTGAACATACTCTGTATGCTCTGGAGAGTTAACTACTAAGTAGTCACCAATATTGTTAATATAGCTGATAACATTGTTCTCAGGAATAGATGCTGAAGCAGCTCCATTAGCTGGATTGCCCTCGTCAGATAACTCAATAACCTTACCAGTCTTAGTAACGATTACTCTCTTATTGCTTGATGCAACAGATGAGCTAGAAGACTTAGGTGCAGACTTAGTAAGAATCTCTTCTACCGCCTTGATAAGGTAAGCAACAGAATAGGTACGCTCCTCTTTAGAAGCAGCCTCCTGTCCCTTCTCCATATACTGATACCATAACCACTCTGACTTATATACACAATCAGCTACCTTGCCGTTAGATAAGAGCTTTCTTAAGTCGTCATTAGATCCGCCACCACCGAAGAATCCACCTGACTTAGTAGTAGTCTGATACTTGTTAGAAAGAACAATGCTGTCATAGGTCTTAGCAAGCTGTTTCTCAATCTTTCTAGGATCGTAGCCAGAGCTCATAACCTGAACCTTAGCATTCTCAACTCCGTTAAGAACCATATCATCAGCAGCCATAAATACGAGATGCTTCTGTCTATCCTCAAGCATTCCCTTGATTTCAAGATTAGTCTTATTCTTCTCAATGATTGAATCCTTACGAATCTTAAATGCCTTAATCTTCTCACGGACACTAAAGAGCCCCTTAAGAAGTGCAGGATTACCATTGATATAATTACCAATCCAATTACACTCTACGAACTGATGCTCAATCTTGTTAGAGAGTTCGTAAACATTATCACCGTTGAACAATACATTAAGTGTAGTATAGAGCATATCAAGTATCTCATACTTCTCTTCCCAAGAATGGTTTGAGATGTCCTGATTAACCAATGCCTTGATACCGCACTCAAAGAATACAAGGTTATACTCATATAAACCTTCAAAAATGTTGGTCTTATCAGAAAGTGAAGAACCAGTACCAAGAATCTGGATATTACGTTTCATAGTAGGATCTTCCTCGATATATCTGCTTACCTTCTTGATAAACATTGATACCTCAGAAATAAGACCGTCAATACGCCTGTTATAAATCTCCTGCTTAGAAATAGCAGTTACCACTGCACGGTTAAGTACATTGGTATTTCTAGTGTTATCACAATTCCTAATCAAATCCTTAAAGCTGTCATAAACCTTAAGATTGTCAACTGGAATATATTCAGCATTAAGTCCATAGAACTCAAATGCCTTGTCATAGTTAAGATTCTTGATATATTCATTGAACATACCCATAGAAAACTGAATCTTATAGTCGTTTGCTACTTCATCATCCTCAATGAGGTAATCATAAAATACTTCAAGATTGTTAAGATAAACCTCAGAATTATTGCGGTTGGTCACATCCATGTCCATAACAACGCTGATAAGATCAAGATATCCCATAACAGCCTTGTCAAAATTCTTAGGTCTGTCTTCCTCCTCAACAGCCTGATAATAGCCATTGATAAGCTGAGGTGCAACCTTCTCACCAATAAGTCTCATAGCATCTTCAAAGCGCTCTGCTTGATAAAGGTAAATCAACCATACGCTATATCGATAGATACCCCCGATAGATATTTCTCCATCAATATCAGCTGGATCGTGATCTCCATATACATGGCGATACAACGGCTCAATCCAATCCTCAATTTCAAACTTATCCCCCTGCTTGATATATGTGTTGACAAAGTCCTGCAAAGCAAATAATCTCTCAGAGCTTGCTCTAACATCATCAGGCACATTCATTTGTGACAAATCAAAATCATTGTCCTTAAGATAGTCTATAACTAAGGTATAAAAACCATCCTCAAGCTGTTCATTAAGGAAATGTATAAACAAGCCCTTGTTGCCTGAAGCAGCTAGATTCATAAGGCTATGATCTGATTGCGACATATTACTAACGGATAAACTATTCATTAGATATACCTCCTTTAACCAATTAAGCAACTATTACATATTGTAACATAACATTTGTTCACTTTCAAGACAAATTCACATAATTTCATAATCTGATTTGGAAGTATTTAACAAAATTATAAGCTGTCTTTCTAACAGCAATCATTTTTTTGGTAAAAATTAGGTTTTTGACAGTTTTATTTCGTCAAATGTTACAAATGCACAAAAATAATCCAGTTATATTAAAAAAAGAGCTCGGTAATTGTAAATAATTACCAAGCCCTAATATTAAAATCTACCATTCACCTCTTGTTTGATTTCCTCCAGATTTTTTGCTTTTCTGCTTCTTTTATAAGCATTTCCCTGAAATTAGGGTGTGCGATTGAGACTAAGCCTTCTGCTCTCTCCCAGGTAGAACGACCTTCCATATTGATGATCCCGTACTCAGTAGCAACAAAATAAACCTGGCTTCTTGGTGAGGTGATTATATCTCCATGGAACTGTGGCACAACCCTTGAGTGCAATACTCCATTCTTGTCCTCGTAGGTGGAACTCATACAGATAAATGCTTTGCCACCCTTAGATGCCGAGGCTCCAATCAAGAAATCAAGCTGGCCTCCTGTTCCACTTATCTGCCTTGAGCCTGCGCTCTCTGAGGCAACCTGGCCATATATATCAACCGCAACACAGGAATTGATAGAAACCATATTGTCAATTTGGGCGATAACATTCGGTCTGTTAACATATTCTAGTGGGTAGGCCGCTAAACCGTGGTTGTCTTCAATCCATTCATAAAGCTCATCAGAGCCAATAGCACAGCCATACACACCCTTACCTCTGTCTATATTTTTGCAACGGTTGGTTAACTTACCTGATTTATAAAGTGATAAAAATGCATCAGAGCACAGCTCAGTATGCATACCAAGCTCCTTTAAGTCTGACTCAGCAATAAGCTCTCCTAAAGCATTTGGCATACTGCCTATTCCGAGCTGAAGTGTTGCGCCGTTTACAAGATAAGGAAGAATCTTCTTAGATATCTCCCTGTCTATCGCTGTCGGTTTAATCTCCTTATTGTAGTCAAATGGCTCATGCTCACCTTCTACCACATAATCTACTTGAGATATATGTATGCATTCGTCATAACCTCCGTAGACCTTTGGCATGTGTTCATTTACCTCTACTATTACAATGTCTGCCATTCTAGTTATAGGGGCTGCAACACCAGTATTGACAGAAAAGTTAAAATAGCCATGCCTGTCCATAGGTGAAACACTGACCATTACAACATTTACATTTAAGAAGAACTCGTAATAAGCGGCATTATTGTGAAATACCATCGGGATATAGTAGCATAATCCTCTGTCGCAGAGCTTTCTCTCATAAGATGAACAATGCCAGCTGTGATAAGTAAAATGCTCGTTGCTCTCATCACACTCTGCTACCTCAATAGGCCCATCTATAAGATTACCTCTGACCTTAACATCATATAGCTCGTCTCTTCTCTTAGCTAAGGCCCTATCTAGTAATACAGGCTTACCAAGTGTGCTTGTATAATCAATCCAGTCACCGCTCTTAACTAGAGAAGCAGCTTCCTCGGCCGACACTAACTTCTTCTTATATTCTTCACTAAAATTATCAAGCATAATCACACCTCAATTTCGTCATCAAACTTAAAGGAATAAAGCACTAAACGCTTAAGCTCCTTATTAGTTATCTGCTTCATTATGCGTCCATAGTAAATAAGCTGAGTCTTATACCTTTCTCTTAGCTCTTCTAAAGTCTTAACCTTATCAGTCTTATAATCCATAATAGTGATAGTTTCGTCATCATTTTCATAATAGGCATCAACGATGCCCTGAACTAAAACTAATTCATCACCAAGGTTAGTTGTTTTGATATCAATATCATTATAAACCTCATCGGCTTTAAGTCCAACCATAAATTGCTGTTCTTTATAAAGCTTGCCAGTTTTGCTAGCCTTAATCATTTCCTTAGCCAGACTTGTTTCAAAGAAGGCTTTAAGCTTATCTTTAGAGAAAATGCTTGCCATATCAGGGACATCATAGTCATTCATAATCCTAGCTATTCTGTCGTATTCTGCCTCATCATAGCCCAGATTAAAATCGTAGAGCTCCATAAACTTATGAATAGCGGTACCCCTTAAGGCACCTTTATTCACTTCTCCTTCACCACCTAAAAAGGCCGGCTTCATTGTCGTAGTCGACTTTTTAACATCATCTTCCTCGACTGTTATAGCATTTTCTTCTTCATCTGATTCTTGGGGCTTTAGTTTCTCAATATGATGATGCTTGATTGCACTGACTGAGAACTTGCCTCTTAGTTTAGTTGCGTCTTCATATGGATAATCGACTTTAATCTTGGACTTTAGTTCATCAAGATCTTCGGTCTTAACATCATCAAGCTTATGAAGTAAAGACTCTAAAACTTCCTCTCTCGTCTTGGTATTCTCTGCTTTTTCATCTATAATGTCATTTTGAGTCAAATGATTAAAAACAATTATAGCATCCTTATATTTAGACTTATCTTTCCCAAAATCAGGCTGTTCTTCAATGCCATAATCAAGGTGTGGTCCAAGAGCCATCAAAAGCCAGTCTAAATAGGATTTAGCACCAAGAATCCTTGTATAGTCAGGTTTGCTTGCTATATTTTCAATAACTGCCTCATAATCGTTAGTGACAGCAGTTATTATGCATTTATCTTTTGCTCTTGTCATAGCTACATATAAGAGTCTAAGTTCTTCGCCTAAAGTATCTCTCTTTCCTGCCTGCCTCTGAACAACCTTCATAATAGATTTTTTCTTGCTTCTTAAATCTGGGTCAATTATAGAAGGCGCGAGTCCATAATCCATAGAAAGAAATATATCATCATTAAAGTCCATAAGATTAAACTTCTTTTGAGTTTGAGATACAAATACTACTGGAAACTCCAAGCCTTTAGACTTATGGATAGACATAATTCTTACAACATTGTCTTTTTCACTTAAGACATTGGCCTCTCCAAAGTCGACGTCATAATCCTTCATGTTTCTGATCATCCTGCAAAAACTACTTAAGCCTTTGTGATTATTTGCTTCAAAGTCTCTTGCTTTGTCTATTAACATATTTAGATTAGCTACTCTTTTTTCGCCGTTAGGCAGAGCTAAACAATAGTCCAAATAAGCACTGTCATCATAGATATATGCTATAAGTTCACTTACATTTTTAAGCCTGCAAGCCTTGATATAACGGTTTAGCATTTCCAGGAAAATATCAATTTTCTCTTTGATAATTTGTATTTTAGTCCTATCATCTAAGAGTTCTAATAAGTCCTCATCACTGCAATCATTTATAAACAAAAGCTTATCATAAAGCCTTATATTATCAGCCTTTATGTATTCTTCGACTTCAGAGTCGAGTTCAACCATTTGATGCTTAATTGCCATTTTGTAAATGTAGACGATATCACCTAACTCTTCCATTGTGAAGTTACCAAAATAGTGTCTTAAGCTTGCAGTAAGCTGAATATCTTTAGCCGGATTGTCTAAAATCTCTAAGAGGCTAAGAACAGTTCTAACCTCCGGCGCCTCAAAATATCCTTTAGTGCTGGCCGTTGCAGTAGGGATACCACTATTATTTAATATTTCGACATATGAATTCACTACATTGCCCGGCGAGCGCAGAAGAATAACTATATCTCTATATTCAAGCGGTCTATAGTTACTTTTATCATTTAATTCAAGAGAATTATCTTTTACTAAATAGTGATGCTTTTCAGACATCATATTGTGAATCTTAAATGCAATAGTTCTTGCATCTAATTCAGCACTCGTATAGTCTTCATCATCTATTAACTTAGAATCGTCTTCTTGTGAATCATTGTTGCCACTAAAAGCCTCATTTGTATCATCATCGTCCTCTTTATCGTCGTCACTTGACTCATAGATAGCAAATTCTAGATCATTATCATAATAAAATGAATCCTCTCTAGCTTTAAGGAAGCTGTGTTCACTAGCATTAAGCACAGGTTCAGGATATGCAGCACCAGCTTTTAAGCTGGCTGCTTCATCGTATTCGACCCCGCCGATATTCTCATGCATAATTCTATCAAATATATAGTTAATTGACTCTAAAACATTAGATGAACTTCTAAAATTCTTATCGAGTTCTATTAAAGTTGTTTTATCCTTTTTACCAAAATAGCTATATTTACCATTAAAGAGCTCAGGTCTTGCCATTCTGAATCTATATATACTCTGCTTTCTGTCTCCAACCATAAACATATTATTATCAGTTATAGCTGTTAGAATCTCTTCTTGAAGATAGTTGCTATCCTGGTACTCATCTACCATTATTTCTACATATTTCTCTTTAAGTTGATTGGCAATTTCTGTATTAATATAATTGCCGTTATCATCTTTAACTTTAAGAACCTTAAGTGCAG
>JAIKVP010000236.1 GCA_024685635.1 Lachnospiraceae bacterium | reverse complement strand
TTATTTCAAAGATTATATCACTTTATCGAAACAGAATATTGCAGAAATTTGTCCCACTATTTTCTCTGCAACTCATCAATCATTCCTTAATCTTCTGCTCATACTTCTTCTGAGTCTTAAGCGCTGTAGCAAGCTTTAATGCCTTACTAAAGTTCGTTATTCCATTGTTCTTATGCCACAATGCAATATTTAAGTAATTGTGCTTTTTATTACTCTCAACTAAGCTAGAAAAGTTCTTATACTCACTGTACACAGTCGCAAATGCTAGTAACTGATAGTAAGCCTCAAGAACATTACCATTACTTACTACCGCACCTCTTCTATATTTATTAATAATCTCTAGTGAAGACTTATTCTCTTTAAGTCCACTAACTACATCCTCATGCTGCCTATAATTAACCAAGTATTCATCAAGCACAACATTCTTTCCTAATAATCCTGCTACTAAAGACAAATACCAATCATGCATATTTATCTTATCACTAGCAACTCGTAATCTCTCTATTAACAAGCCATTAATCATCATACAGCATCCAGGTATCTGTGGATGATATATTAAGTCCTTAAACTCAACTGAGCCTATTTCTTTTTGCTCAATTACATTATTGTTCTCATCTGCAATATTGTAATTATGACACAATACATAAGGCATATTGTCTTCATTTTCTAACTGTAGCATTTTCTTCATCATTAGTTCAACCTTGTTAGGTTGCCAGTAATCGTCCTGATCACATAAGAAGATATACTTTCTATCACGGAAGCTATTAATTGCATCAAGAAAGTTTTTTACAACTCCTTTATTAAGTCCACTTTCCTTAACAGTAACTAATCTTCCGATATCATAACTGTCACAGTATCTTCTAATCACATCAACTGTATTGTCTGTTGAACAGTCATCAATCACAATAATCTCTAGCGGTCTATAGGTCTGATCTAAAAGAGATTTAATCTGGTCAATTACATATTTTTCTCCGTTATATGTTGCCATCAAAATAGTAGCAACTGGTTTATTCTGTTCCACTTCAATACCTCCTATTCACTAATAACAACCAAGTAACAGTAAAAGCTTAAACGCTTTATTGTCTCCGCTCCTCTGTCTATAAACGCCTGATTCCTTAACAAACTTTACTCTCTTAGCAAAACTCTTCTTAGCAGTCACCATCTGTTTTGCAAGAGCTACACATTCATTATCTGGATACTTATCTTTATAAATCACGACAAAATCTCTTAACTGCTTGCTGAGTTTATCGTTATTACCCTTAAATCGCTTAACTCTGTTAGTAAGCTCTTTAACCCTTCCAGAGTCATTGCCAAGCACATTGCCTTCGTGCTGTCTATATAAAATGTATGGCGTCTCGTCATAGTAATACTCACCAAATGCAGTTGCCACAAGATATAACCACCAGTCATGCATATAAATGTGTACCGGGAGCCTATATAACACCTCAGCTCTTAGCGCCTCGTTAAATACACACGTACAGCCTGTAGCAACATTTTCTAACATTGCATTCCTAAACGACGGCTTAATATCGCTTCTATTAATTGCGGAGTCAATCTCTTTTAAATCACTATCAACCAACCTAGTTGCTGAACTATATAATCTAGGGACATCATCTGTGTCTAAATGACTAATAGCAACTGATAACTTCTCAGGCAGCCAATAATCATCCTGGTCAGAAAATGCATAATAATCAGCCGTATTAGCATGCTTAAGCATTGTAAAGAAGCCTCTGATTACTCCAACATTTTCTCCTCTAACTAGTCTAATCTTTTCAGGATATTTATCGACATACTCCCTGACAATAGCTACTGTCTCATCAGTTGAGCCATCATCCCTTACGGTTATATGTATATTAGCAACACCCTTTTTCTCACAGTCTTGCTTTAAGATTGAGTCAAGCTGCGTCCTTATATATTTCTCGCCGTTGTAGCTCGCCAACATTACTTCAATAGTTTTCATTCTTTAAGACCTTTCATATACCCTATAAGTCTATCATACATTGTTTCTAGGCCAACACTGGCCTCCCAGCCTAACGACTTTAACTTATCTGTACTTAAGTTCATAACCAAAGTAGGCGCATATCCTAGTTTGCTAACATCTTCACTTATATCAAACTCTACATCTATACCATTGTTCTTAGCTACCATTTTAGCCATATCAGCTATGGTTATTAGGCTGTCTTCATTTGCCACATTATATACAGCGCCTGACTTATCAGCCTTATCAATCAGAGTAAATATCGCTGTAACTGCATCTGTATTATATAAATAATTTCTCTTAGTCTTACCCTCTGTCTTTAATACAATATTTCTTCCTTCTACTGCACATCTAGCAAAGTCAGCAAATACCCTGCCATCCTCATATTCTATTCCAGCGCCAAATGTCTGTGTTAATCTTCCCACAACCGTCTTAACTCCATACTCGCTAGCATAATCAGCCATCAGATTTTCACACATAATCTTGCTTATTGGATAACTGTTTCTAACCTTTTGCGAATTGACCAAAAGATCTTTTTCCTCCGTTATCTTGTCCTCATTTAAGGAAACGCCGTAAACCTCCATGGTTGATAAAAATACCATACAGTCTACATTCTTACGCTTAGCTAACTCAAGCATATTAATAGTGCCCTTAATATTGGTCGTTGCCGTCTCAACCGGATAAGTGACAAATCCTTTACTAGAGGTCTGGCTAGCCAAATGTATAATATAATCTACTTCATCCTCAAGGTCAGTAAAATCAACTATATCACCCATTATAATCTTAAGCTTATCAGCTCTATTACCGTAAACTCTCTTAATCTTATCCATACTTCTTGCAGTAACAATAAGCTTAATATCAAGAGAATATTTTTCATCAGCAGACAAAAGAGAATTAACTAAAACCCCTGCAATAAGCCCGGTTGCGCCTGTAATTAAAAAACTTTTATTCTTATAAATCTCCCAATTTATTAGCGGAGAATTAATAACATTTTCAATGTCATCAGCATAGTAGGAATCATTCATCAATCCCATATTATTCATCCTCCGGCATATAGATTTGCTTATTCTCTCTGGTCTCTAATATAGCTCTCATCAAGAAGAAATCATCCGGTGTGGTAACCTTAATATTCTCTGACGGTCCATCTATCATAGTCAAGTCATAGCCATAACCCTTCATAAGCGTACAGGAATCTATAGCTGTTGTTAATCCTTCACTAAGTGCTCTATTATGTGCTGCTAAAATGTCATCTAACCAAAAACTCTGTGGCGCTTTAGCAACTCTTGAATGCGCTCTTGATGGAACATGCTCAATCTTGTGATCCTCGTCAATAACAACAATAGTCTCTGTGACAAGTCCTGATGTAATGCAGGAGCCATGCTCTTTAACACATGCAATGTTATCTGACAAAAGCTTCTTAGTTATAAGTGGTCTAACTCCATCATGAATCAATACAATTGACTTTTCATCAGCAGCAACCTCTTTAGCGGCACATAGACCATTATATATTGATAACTGACCTGTTTCGCCACCCTTTACTATCTTCTTAACCTTGTCAATTCTGTACTTATAAATCAAATCTTTTAGGTAATCTATCCAAGGTTCAACGCAGGCAATAACAATTGCATCTATATCCTCACAGTCTTCAAAATACTCTAAAGTGTGAATAATAATAGGCTTATGAAATATGCTTAAAAACTGCTTAGGCCTATCCTTGCTCTGCATTCTAGTACCAACGCCACCGGCAAATATAACTGCTATATTCATAAGCCATCCTCCTTAACTAAATCAGATTAAACAACACCTTTAGTTTAAACATAAACGCCTTCTCGCCGGTGTATTCAATCATTTCCTTATCCTTTAATAGTTCTTTTTTCTTAGACATATCGTTCATATACATACCATATAATTCAAGCTTAGTCTTGGTCTCTTCATCAAGGAATTCACCATACTTGATAAGTATTTCTTGAACTAATCTACTTCGACCGTTTCTAACAGTTTTATTAGTTAACTTATTAATCCAGTTTTTAATTATGCTAGTCTTCTTAACTCCAACTACATTAGCATCGTGTTGCCTGTATAAAATATGCGATTCATGATCATATATAATACATCCTAAAACAGCCGCCACCATCGCAAACCACACATCATGAATACGATTTCTTAACAGTTCTTCAGATGGTCTTAAGTCAAACGTTGATATCAGATTATGAAATGCATTATTCCAGACAAATGTGCAGCCAGCCAAACGATTAGCGCATATTGTCTGCATATACGAATAATCCGGTGGGGTTGAGTATCTATCTCTAATCACATCAAGCGAAGCATTAACAAGCGTCTGATTCGATGCATATAACTTCAACTCTTCCGTATCCCCAAGCTTATAAATCGCGCTCATAAGCTTATCAGACAACCAGCAATCATCCTGGTCTGCAAATGCATAATAGTCAAATGTTGTCGGCACATCATAAACCAGCTGCATAAAACTATTGCCAACTCCAAGATTTTCACCTACAGTAAGCTTAACGCCTGGTACGTCCTTAATAAGCTCTGCAGTCCTATCTGTTGAGCCGTCATCTCTGACATATAAAGTTACTTCTACACCAGCCTGGTTAAGAATACTATCAACCTGGTCCCT
>JAIKVP010000212.1 GCA_024685635.1 Lachnospiraceae bacterium | reverse complement strand
TGCTGAGAATATCTCTTTAGAGGAAATGAATGTTTTGCCAAAGGCTAATGTTAAAGACGGTGATGGTATTGAAGATTTAGGCGCACCAGGCTTTGTAAATGTGGCTAAAGAAAAAGATAATAAAGCAGCAGAGCCAATAGTTGAGCCGGAAGATAATAAAGCAGCAGAACCAATAGTTGAGCTAGAAGATAATAAAGTTGAGATTAAAGAGAGTGATTATCTGGCCGTAGAAAAGATTCTATTAGGTCAACTAGATGCATATGCAAAGTATTGTGACAATAAAAGAAAAAATGAAACGGTTAAGGATAAGGCTTTTTATTTACAGTTATCTGAAAAATTTACCTCTTTTAAAGATACTGCTAAAGAGATGATTAAAAATGCCAAAGAGTCTAACGAGAAGACAAATATTTCGGACTTCCTTGATAATTATCAAAAAAAGCTTTCTGAAGAAATATATAATTATTTAGAGCAAGATGAAATCAAAAAAAGTGAAGAATATGACGTTTATGTGCAATACTGCTCAGAGAACTTGTTCAATGATGAATTTAATAAGAAATATGATGAGGAATACAAAGAAAGCGACGTTAATAGCGATAAAGTTTTATCAAATAAATTTGAGAAATTTGCCTTTAGTGATAAAGCGATGGAAGGTATAGATGAGATTGCTGATTTTGATCTAGAATATGATGATATCAGCTTTCTTTTCGACCAAAGAAAAATTAATTCTAATACAATAGAAAAAGATAAAGAAGTTGAAAACGCTTACAATAATGGCATTATGAAGTCTAATAGTCTCGCCATATCATTTAGTAAAAAGACCAATCTAAGCTTCGGGGACCTCTGTGATGCCTTCATTTCTATAGATGAGGCTGTTAGAGTGCGAGATAAAGACTACACACTACTTCGCGTAGACGAAGCTTCGGCTGATATAACTGGTAGAGGAATATCTTCTGGATACATTCCTAAAGCATTAATCAGAACAATGAGCAAAATTGCAGAAGGAATGAATAAGATAAAGCAAGTAAATGATCCTGCACTCAGAAAAACAATGGCAATTGAGTTAGCTGCTTATTCATATACTCTTTTGACATCTGAATCTGTTCTGGCAGATGGCAACATACGTAGTTGTCGATTGTTTGCTGATACTATTCTCCAGTCATTTGGTTTGCCAGCACATATTCCTCAACTTAATGAAAGAGTTGTCCCTATGCCTATTAATGCGAAAAAATCGTGGACTAATTCTAGGGCAAAAGAATACTTTTTTGACGCTGTTAAGCAAACTAGTACAATTATAAAACAGGATCGGAAACTTAACTCGACAGAATGGTTAGACGAATTAGCTAAGCCTAGCCCTATAACTAATTACTATGCTAAAAAAAGTGAGGGAGAGTATGCATTTTATAGCTCATTCTATATTGGGCTAGTAACTGCATATGATTCCCATTCTATTGTTGCTGGAGTAGATCAGGCAATGGCTGACAAAGTCAATGATTTATCCTTAGAAATGATGCAATTTAATGCACATTTTATGGAAGAACATTACTCAATACGTTCTGATGTTCAACCATTGAAGGCTGAGTCTTTTTATCTAGAAATTCGAGAGAAATTAGATGAATACATGCGTGTAGCCAACAAAGTGTTAAAGGACATTAAATCAAGCTTAACTGGTGATAAGTCAATATTTAAGGATTATTTTGATTTAATGCTATTTAATATCAACTTAGATGAAGGTAAGTATACTGATACAATGATTAATAGCCTTTTTTTTGGAAGACTTAATGGCATGATTGGAACAGGTCCTAAGTTAGGATATAAGGAGATAAAGGATTCAAAGGGTAAGGTTATAGGAAAAGAGATCAATTTTGATGAGGTCATAAGTGCCCTTAGTGAGCCTGATGGTTCAGGATACTTAACTCCTTACATGAAACTAGTTAAAGATACATTAGATTTAAGAAAAAATGAAGTAGCCAAGGTTGAACATGATAGGATTGGCTGGACTAAGGAGAGTAAAGATGAGTTTAGTAAGCGACAGATAGAAGTATATAAGAGTTTTGTTAGCCATTTTTATGAGTTGAAAAAAGTTGTTTTAGATAACCCTGGTATATATGATTCTAATTTGGAGAATTTTGCAATTCATGCTGTTGACTACGATAGAGATTATCTGACAGATGTATCTCAGATGGAAGGCCAGATTAGGGCCTATGAAAATGGTTGGCAGCTAGAAGAACTCCCACTATTAGGCGTAATCCATGAGGTTTCTACTACTATTGAGAAACGCTTAAAAAAAATATCTGTTTCATTAACTAGCGATATAGATAAGTTGAGAAAAGCAGATCTAAGCTTAGTTACGCTAAATAAAGAACTAGAAGAGATAAAAAAGAACACATCTGGATTAAAGCCTGAAGAGCTAGATAGGGAGATTAAAAACAAGGAAAATGAGATTAAGCGGATTAATTCTAAAATAGATGAATACAGAGATGATATTGAAAAGAGAGAAGTAGTAGTTAAAAGTATAAACAAAGTTATCACTACTATCAATGGCCTTAAAGCTAAATACTGGGACTTAAAGATTACAGATAATACCAACAAAAAGCTCATCTTTAAGGATATTAAGGATACATTTACATCTCTAAAAGATGATCTTGTTTTTGAACAAAATAAGAAGTTTGGTGATACCTATATTTATACTAAATTATTCGATCAATTAGATGCATTTATTAATACAGGATTAAATAGGGATCTTAGTCTTAATGACTTTGCAAAAGATAAGTTAATCGATGTTATAGAATTATATGGTCCGCAAACTAGTAATGAAGCCTCTGTCAAATATGATGCGAATGAGTTGAACTTTACAACAAAAGAAATTGCATTTTTATCTATGATGGCTACATTAAATGCTAAAGATAAGATAATAGATCTTGCTGGGGATAATGATTATAGCTATGAAGAAATAGTTCATCTTAATGCACATAACTGGATTGAAGATGTTTCAGCTAATAAAGTTCTTGATAGTAATCAAATCTCAAAATATAATGATATTATAGAGTTTGGAAGAAAGAACGCATACGAAGCAATGAAACTTTTTCAGACTGGTCAAAAAAAGGCGTTAGCTGAAATTGTGTATAACGGATTATTGTATATAAGCAGAAAGGCTAGAGATTTTTCAGCATTTAAAGAGTCAGAGTTACATAATTATGCTATGTTGAGCTGTTTTACTGACCTTTTGACGAAAGATGGCCATTTGTATGATGAATTCATGTCTATTAATAATTCTATGTCAGCTAACAATAGGATTAACTTAGAAGAAATATATGCGATTAAGAATATTTCCAAAATCAGAATGGATGCTGTTGACAATGCTAATAATTATAAGAAACTAGTTAAATCTGGAAGGGCTATAGATAAAGACGATCAGGTTGAAAAGCATAGATATCTTAACAGAAGAGCAATTTATGAGCGACGTTTAATTATTAGCAAAACGCAAGATGAATTAATCAATTTTGCCAATTTGTTGATGAATAATTCAGCCGAGCTTAAGGATAAGGCCAATAATAATGTACTTAACTACGCTATTGAGTCAGGAAGCATTAGTAAGTTAATGTTATATATGGGCTCTGAAGAAGGAATGAAAGAATTAACTGACTTTTCGGATAGATTAATTAGCAGTTATGGCGTTAGAATTAATAAAGATAGGCTTTTAATTGGTAATGATCAAGTTATTAATAGCCATAAGTATAAGGCTGAGATTCAAAGCTTTGCTTATCAGATGATTAATAAGCAGATTCTAAAGGAATTAAAGGCGAACGCTCTCTCTATAGAAGATATGAGAAAACTCACAACTGAGTATATCTATAATAACTACATTATAAATGAACTCAAGTGGAGTGTTGAGCACGATTTGCCTAATACTTTACTCGATATTAGTGAAGCTAATGTTGAATATAATAAGAGAAGAGAAGATATCAAATTATCAATAAATAAATTTGTTGCTAATATGGATATGTCAGATGGTTCAGAAGTTTTTGCAGAAGCATTAGAGGCCAACTCTTTACCGCTTTATGAAAATGCTAAGAACATTGTAACCATAGTTGATACGAATATTTGGAAGGAGAATAATAAGCCTGGCCGCAATCAAATTACCCAGGTTACAAGCTTGGATAATGCAGTTAGTATGCTAAAAAGATCTGACAAAGGAGTATTTAAGGGTTCAACTGAATATAAGAATATTCTATTAGATCTTATTAAACTTAATGAGGATCAAAAGAAAGCTGCTAGTGAGTCTGTTAATCCGCTTTGTTATGATGCTAAAGCATATGCTATTAGAGAAAAAGACCTTATTGATCGTTTATCTAAGTATGCAAATAGAAAGGAAACTGAGTTAAACATACATCCTGAGGGAAAGAAGAGCGCTACAGCATTAGACAGAATGAATTCTGCTAAAGAATCAATTAAGATTATTAAAAAGCGACTAGAGGAGGATTTAAGAAGACATACAATTACTCAAGAAGCATTAAAGGATGTCGGTATGGATAAATCCAATCTTGAGATTCCTGATAATAAAGAATCCAAGTTTAACGAACGTCCAGCTAGAAATAATATGTCCGGAATGGAAATGCTAGAATACGAAATCTCTGAGGAGAACTATCAGTTTGTTAAGCATTTGACCACATATTTTGAAGAAAAAGAGGGTAATTTAGACCACAAAAATACCATGGAAGATATTAAATCATGCTTTAAGCATGCTATACATAATGAGATTCTTAAGAAAGCTTTTAAGCCACAACAAAATGATGACCAAAAAACCAAAGACGAGAAGAATATTAAGCTTAAGACAAGTATTAAGAAGGGAATTAGCGCTAAGCAGGCGGAACTTTATGATCAATTATTGTCGTCTGATTATGGACAGAAAATGATTTCAATTTTTATGCATGATCTTTCTAGTTTGTCAAAGGAGGATCTAACAGGTGCGATTACTCATAATATAATAATTGCATGCAGTAATGAAGCATTAAGGCAATGTTTTGATAATGAGTATAGAGACTTCAAGAAATATAAGAAGCTAGCTATAGACTATGCTAAAGGCGAAAATACATCTGATGAGGCTAAGAATGCCAAGAGTTTGGCAGCAAAGAAAATTGTCAATGTAGATAATCTGATTTCTTTGGCTAATCAGATTTCTTCTAATGCTATTGCGATTGATAGTAAAAGCTATCAACAGAGTAAAAAACAGTTTTTAGAAATAGTCTCAAACAAGGCTCAAAAGCAAACTGGCAGTAATAAAGCTCCTATTGCTAAAAAGTGATTTGTTTAGGATATCTCATATATTAACCTGTTTTGTGGTTTTTGTTGCTATTTTGTTATACATTGCTTGCTATTATATTAATGCCATATAATGGTTATATATATAAGCGGAGGGAATTGTTATGAAAGAATACGATGAGAGTTTTATAATTAATAGTAATATCAGTAACAGTAATAATATTAGTATTATTAATATTGACGAGGGCGAAAATAATGCCAATAATGCCAATGATGCAATCCATGATAACGATAGTTTTAATTCAGTTCAGATTCATAATATTTTTATGAATCTTAGAGCCGCTTATTTTGCTGCTAGTACAGTGGAGGAAAGATTTAAGCATTGTTTCGCATTATCTAAATTTATCTTTATTTCAAATCAGTATAATATAAAACTCTCTGAAACTGATAATAAGCTTTATGAGTATATTCAGGACAATTTTTCAACACTGGTTATTAAATCTAATAATATTGAAACACAAAAGAAAGTGTTTAAGTTGCTAGGTAAATCTCAGGCTCAATTAGCCAGAAGCAGGAATAGTGAGATTGAACTAGTTCAAAAAAAGTTTAAGAATGATAAAATGGCTAAAGTCAAAGCTGAGTGCATCGTAGAGAGTTCTGGTGAATTTAGTATAGATATATCTAATAATTTAGATGTTGAGGGTGGATTAAAAGGTCATTTTTCTAATGATAAATCGTTCTTAAACTCACTCTTAGATAAATCAGGGATTAACGCTAATTCTACTATGGATGAGTATATTAAGAGTTGTATGACAGCTGATGAGGCTGAGAACTTTTTTAATAGTAAAAAGATTGACCGCAATATTAAAGCTTATGATTATTACGAAAAAGAGTTAAAGACTAAAGCATTTTTAAATGATCATGGATCTGACCATGAAATTAAAGATGCTGATTTAGAGAATTATAAGATTCCTGAACAGAAAGTACTATCTGTAATGAAAGATGAGTATGCTAGGCATTCTTTTGCTAAATGGATTAGTGAAGGAGTCAATGATTATGCCAAGGAAGAGAATCTATCTAAAGAAGAAGTTAAGAGTTTATTTGCTTTTGTATCTGATATTAGCAAACCGGCAAAGGATTATACTGTAGAAGGCTGGGATACTAACGAATCAGAGGCGATTATAGCAGAAAACCTTCATAATGTTATAAATAATATATATAAGAACTTTGCTAATGACTATTCTAACGAGAAAATTAATGAAATTAAGAAGAATACGTCTAAAAACAAAGATAATAAGGCTGTCAAACAGTTAGATAAAGAGCAGATTGATAAAGATAAGGCAGCTAGGGCTGAGTTAAATCAAAAGTACAATTCTAAGATTAGAAGCAAGCAGTCAGATTTTGATAAGACTGTAGAGGCACAAAAGGATGGCTTAGATATGCTTATGTTAGCAGTCTATTCAGAAGCACAGCCTACTATGTTAAATTCTGCTGATGAAGTTGATGTTGATATTCTTAAAGATAAAGGTTTAGCAGGCGTTGGTCACAATATTGCCGAACATTTTAGCAAATATGATGATGCAGAGGACAGCCTTAACAATAAGGCAGTATCAAAATACATTGTGACTGGATCTATTAATGAATTCAAAAAGCTATTTATGGACCTGGTTCTCATGAAAAATAAAGCATATTTAGATCTTGGAAAATACACTAAAAAGATTGAAACTTCATTAATGAACGAGGAAGAAAATGCTAAGATTAGAAGACAAAAGGCTATGAAGATAGCTAGTAGGGCAGGCCATCCTAGTCAGATTATATATAGCTGTATTCAAAATGATTTTGAAACCCATGAGTATAATGATGCTGCTAGTAACTACGGTTTGGATAGGAAATTGCTTAAAGGTATTAACTATGACCCGCTCAAATCAAAAATATCTGATATAGCTAATCAGTTGGGATACAAAGGCCATTTTAGAGAGACGTTCTATTATAAATTTATAGCTATACTTCAAGATAAAAAGCTTATTTCTGCCGAAGAGGCCAATAATAGAGGCGAGCAACTTATTGATAAGATTGCCAATACCGATTTGTCTAAAATACTATTTAACTCCGAAAATGACAAAATACAATATGCAATTTATCAAAAGAGAGAGAATCCTAACCTTACAATGAAAGAGATTGCAGATGACTTAGGATATAATGACAAGCAAAGAGAGAAGTTTTTTGAAGCTAAATCAGCTAATGCGGACGACTTGGTTAGTAAAGCATATAGTATAAAGAATATTGAAACAAATATTAATTTTATTACAGTGGAAATGGCTAATCTTGAGCATGTTTGTCTCAATTCTATTAAGGAGAGTTGGGAAGCAGAAGCTTCTGACAGATTTAAAGCAGTGCTATCTAAAGAGGACAAAAAGCTGTTTGACATCGGTAGAGATGTAGCATTTGGCGTAGATACTAAATACGATAAGAGCGTTGAAGATTATTTTGATAAAGAAGGAATAAAAATTGCCAAAAGAGAAATAGCTAAAAATGTTTGTGAGGGACACCAGTTATTTTCTAATATTATTTATTCTAAAAAGGCAATTAATATTTCATCTGAGCCTGGCATATCAGAGACTTTTGCCTATGATAAAAAATACCAGGACGACCTTAATAAGTATTCATCAGTATCATGTTGCTTAGACGTGCTAGCTAATGATATTCCGGATGACTACAAGAATCACAGCGATTCAACTGAATATAAAAAGATGATTAAGTCAATGCAAGAGTATGTAAAGGCGATGGAAGATCAAAGTGCGGGAAAGGCGCTAAAGCTTAGAGATAAGATGATTAAGAGTATCATCAACTATATTAAGGGTAAGAAAAAGATTAGATCATCTGAGTATGGCAGGCAGCGATTCGATGTTGCTGTATCTATACTTGCTCAATATATGGATGAAGATAAGTTTGACGTTGTGCTTAATGAAATAAACCGTGCTCGACGGAATAGAAATGATGATGTTTTAACTAAAGAGCACTATCTACATAAACTTGAGGAGTATAAGTTTGTAAGTAAGTGTAAGGCATATAGAAATAATAAATTAGCTGTTTTGCCTGTTGATATTGCTAAATATGAGGCAACATATTCTAAGCAGGAAGAATTGATTGATAAGATGTCATACATAGTAGAATTGTCTAGTGTCTATGACCAGCTTGATGATCAAACAAATGATATAAAGCGGTTAGTAGATAATAAGAAAACGGAAGTAATTAATTCACTTGCTGCTGATAAGACGCTAAAAAATTATTCTGATTCCTATGAATTAATTGGAATAATAACTGCTATGAATCATGTTGAAAATGGTAAGTATTATGAAGAAATTCTTAAACAGCTAAAGAAAGATCCTAGCGAGAAAGAAGAGGGATTAACTGATGAAGAAAATGAGGCTTTAATCAGGTGTAAAGCCCAATACATTGTTAATTATGGACTGACTAAGACTAGTATAGTATCCGATAATATCTCTCAATTAAGAGACGGATATACTTCAGTTATTAGTGATGATCATAATTCCAAGAATAGCTTTTATAATTTACTTAATAATTTGATTGTTTTTAATAGATATCTTACATTTCAGGAAGTTATTGACACACTCAAATTTAGTGATGAAATCGCTCAGGAAATACTTGATTATTATCATGCTGAGAAAGAAGACTTTGTATTTGATGTGGTTAAGAACTATAATGAAATAGCAAGAGAAAAAGCTGGTAATTATATACACGGAAAAGAGGTTAAGAGACGAGCAACGCTAAGAGCTAAGCAACTAGGACATAGTAGAGTTACAAGTTCTGATAATAGAGATGCTGAGCTTGAAGATGTAATGGATGATTTTAAGGAGATTCTCTTAAAAGAATACAGAACAAGTAAAATATTAGAGGGAGAGAAGAAATTCCTTTCTAATTCTAATGTTGAAAATAGAGAGGCTTATAATAATTCTAAAGAGATAGATACTTTAGCAGATCAGATAAGGTTTATGCCAACATTAGATGCCGATATAACATTTGAAAAACTTGCCCAAAAATATAGATATGATGCTGCAAGCTTTAATGATATGTTACAGAAGTATGATGTTAGCTTAAATGATACCGTCTATAAAGGATTAGAGCACTATCTAGCTAAAATAGAAGCTGAAAAAAGAGCTAAAAAAGAAAGGCGTGATGAGCCCGAAGAGCGTGATTATGAAGGCATAATAGTGAAAGATGCTGATATTCAAAAAGCTTATCGTGCACTATGTCATAGATATTCAACTAAATCATTCTGGGGTAAATGGACTGAAAAGGTTGATGATTATGTCAAAAGGAAAAAATATAATGCTTTTTCGAAAGATGTCATAGCAATGGGAGGTAAGCACCTTTTAGCTGGTAAGAGTTACAATAGCATTTATAATTTAGGTGTTTCAGAGGTATATAATGATAGGCTTGAGAAGAATATTGATTATCTTGCTGTAATACTTGAAAAGCTTGAGCAAACCCAAAAGGGTGAATCTAAATTTGGCTGGCATAAGAACAATTCAACTCTTTATGAGACTATGCTAAAGTTAATTAGAGAGTACAAAATGCTTACTGAAAGCAAGAGTGGTGGTAGAGCAAGTGTTATTAGAAAAGAAATGAAAGAGGCTTGCCTAAACTATATTGCTGGTAAAGAATCGGTAAGAGACACAGAATTTGGTAGAAAGCGTTTTGATCTTGTTATGGAATTGTTGTCAAAGCAGCTAGATCCTAATCAGTATCAGGAGATTCTTAACAGAATCAATAGAAAACGAGATGTTAAAGAAGGACAAGAAGAGTTTGTGACAGTTGAGACATATACGGATAAGTTAGATAAACTAGTAAAGAATTATCGAAGGAGCCTTGCTAAAAAAAATACTGAAAAGAGTAAAGCTGCTAGAAGGGACAGAAATAACATACCATCCTACCTTACTAACGATTTAATTGCTTTAGAGAGTTTATACGGTATGAAGATTGTTTATCCTGAAGGCTATACAAATTATCCAAAAGCAGATATAATAGACAAGATGAAGGATATTGATAATAACTATAAATTAGTTGGCTTAGATGCTGATATGACTAATAAGGAATTTGTAGCGATTTCATATTTATGCAATTATAAAAACATTGCAGAAGGTAATGAATCTATAGATAGTATTATAGATGCAAGAAATCAAGCAGCCGAAGCTTTAGATTCTTATGGCAACGGCGATAAGTATAAGCTTGCCGCCACTATAACTACTGCTATTACAGACTTGCTTAAAAAGACCAAATCAGCTGATGAAATCACTAATGATATGATAATTCCAATTGAGATGGCAAGACGTGGATCTGAGATGCTTTTAAGGGATCCGGAACTTTTAAAAATAGCATTTACACACGGCTTGAAAAATGCTGATATTAACTATATCAAAGATATTAGCACAGTTTCAGATATGATTTCTATGCATGAAGACTATATGATTGACTTGCGCAACGATTCTAACTTTGTTGATTTTAAGCTTAGCGATAATAGAAAATTTGGCTACTTAAAATCTGCTCTTATAAGCCAATATATCAAAAGCAGTATGAAAGAGTCAGTTGCAAACAATAAGTCTAATTGTGACTTTGTTGACGGCTTTAGACATAAAGCGCGTATCGAGGAACTAGATGGTATATTAGATTCTGCGGTTGATTCAATTATTAGGTCTAACAGAACAGATCAAATGGGAGTATTAGAATTTGATAATCTTCTTCATAACGACCTAGTAATTGAAAAGACTGTAAAAGATGTTACAAAAGAGTTAGCTAAAAAGGCAGTTGCTAAGGAAGTTGAGAAAGAAGAAACTGTAATAGAAGCTAGGATAGTAATTTAAGAGAAAGGATGATTATAATGAAAGAATTTGATGATGTAATAATGGTTGAGCCTGTAGCGGGTGTATTATCTATAGCTGCGGAATATAATGACGAGCTCTTTAAATCTCCGTTTATTATTCGTGATGAAGTGCTTGCGGATGTCGGTGTAATACAGAGCCAAAATGCCAAAGAGCTCAAAAAAGCCTGTATTCCAATGCAGAATATAAATGTTGGTATGAGCTTCATAGGACCTGAAGGACTTAATACAGAAGGGACAAAAAATGGATTTCAAGGTTGGGTTAAAGAGATTAGTGAAAATCTTACTGCAATAACAGAGAATGAATCTTATGGTAATCAGGACAATGTTAGTGTTAAATTTGGCAAGGTTATTTCAGATCAAATGAAGTTAGCTTATAGCGAGGACTATCTGCAGTGTATGAAGATTAATCCAATACATAATAACATTGTAAACGGATTAGGTATATCATTCCCTACACCTTTATATGCTACTAAAGATTCGAATGGCCAAATAGAGTATAAAGAGGACTACGAGAAATATCATCAACTGATCGAAAAGTATGGATTCCTAAAGATACTTGAGCGCAATCAGAATTTTACTGTGAATGAGACTCTTAAGTATGTTAAAGCTAAGAAAGATGGTAGTCTAACTGAAGAGCAGGCCAAGAATTATAAGAATAGTTATATTGAGCATATCAAAGAATTAAGAAAAGATTTAGAGCTTCTTAAGAACATTGATTTGAATGATGAATGCGTAAAGGGTAATAAGTTTGTTGATACTAATGATGTTAACATTCGCTGGAAGAACGAGGCAGCTAATTATATTAAACAAATAAATAGAATGGAGATGGCTCTTGGCAATGGCTGGCCGATAAGGGACTATGGTGTGCTTTTAGAGATAATTAATATGCATGACAATTATCAGAAAAAGGTTAAAGATAGTTCTGCATCAAAGAAAGAAAGAAATGAAGCCCAAGGTATTCTTGATGAAATGAAAGAGTCTTATGAAGCGCTCTTTAATAGCAAGATTACTGATAATGATGTAAGAAAAAAACTCCTTAATAGTATTAACGAAATTGCTATAAAGAATAAAGATGATAAACTTTCAATTGTAATCGAAGACACTCTAAAGGCTGATATTCCTCCATTTGAGATTGGTATTAATAATGTTCCTGCTAATGCCGAATATGATGGCTTTTCGGTTATAAATGATGTGTACGGAATTAATGATAATGCTAGAACAAACAGCTCAATTACAGTTAATGCTAGTGAGCGTAGTTCAAATAAAGATTTGCCTAATGTAATTTTTAACGGCGCAGATTTGACTCTTCCAAGATTTAATATTAAGGATATGAAGAAGAAGGTAGACCTGCTCTACAAGAATATTAAAGATGTAGATTATTTTATGTTTGGAAAGTCTTCTGAACAGTTTAATGACATGATGAAGTCTATTTCTGATACTAAGGAACAGATTGACTTAATTGCAAAACGTGGTGGTAATGCTGATATTTATGCTGTTGGAATTTTTGCTGATTTGCTTGATAGGACAAGAAATAATGTAATCAGATATCTAGACAAAAAAGAGGAAGACTTTAGGAAAGATGCTACAAGACGTGATGATGCAAGCAAGCAGACACGCGAGCAGAACAGAATACAGACCGCTGTAGAATCGTTAGAGGTGCTCTCTGGTCTTTGTGATGAAACAAAGACACTCGTTGAGGATGCATTTGTTCCAACGATTGAGGCTCAGATTGACAAGGCGCTAAAAGCTGAGGAAGATAAACGAGCCAAGACAGATATCTCTCCAGATAAATTTAAGTTTTCACTTGTTCGTACGCTTGATATGATTAGCAAGCAGAATAGCAAAGTCTATAGGTCTTCAGGTTTTAATACTATGCAGGATTACATAGAAAGAATGAGAGAATATAGCTTTAAGCCACTTACTGTTGATGAGGCTAAAGAACACTATAAAAACTCCCAAATGCACGATATGGTTAAAAAAATGATTCCAGATAAAGAGGTTCCTAAGAGCAAGGAAGACAACAGCAAAAATGCTTTTGTTGATACCAGCGAAGTCAGATATGTATATAATAATGCTGTAAAGAATATGGCTAAGAAATTATCTGTGAAAAACGAAAAAACAGTTAACAAATATAAAGAGAATTTATATTCAAATCAGAGAAAGGAACAGATATCTAAGCAAGCTAAAGGACCAACTAAATAAGATTTATGATAAGAGCAGAAACTAGCATTCTGCTCTTTATCTATTATTTGAATTGTGCTAAAATTAGACCGTCAAATATATATTGACAATTTTAACTGTTTTCAAATTGGAGGCATATATATGGAATCTACACTTAGACGTACCTGGGCTGAGATCAATCTTGATGCTGTCAGCTACAACTATAAGAAGATTAAGGAAAAGATAGGAGCAGATGTTAAGTTTTTGGGCGTTGTTAAAGCGGATGCCTACGGGCATGGAAGCGTTCAGGTGAGCAGGCTCTTAGAGAAAGAGGGCGCTGATTATCTAGCAGTGAGCAGTGCGGATGAGGCATTAGAATTAAGAGTTAACAATATTAAGATGCCTATTCTGATACTAGGTCACACTCCTAAAGAACAGGTAAAAAGCCTTATTGATAACGATATAACACAGGCTGTCACCTGCAAGGCCAAAGCAATAGAATATAGTGAAGAGGCAGTAAAATGTAATGGAACGTTAAAAGTCCATATTAAACTCGATACAGGAATGTCAAGACTTGGCTATATATGTGATAAAGGCTACTTTGACACAGCTGTTGAAGGCATTTGTAATGCCTGCAATATGCCTGGATTAGAGGCTGAGGGAATATTTACTCATTTTGCTGTTGCAGATGAACTAGACGAAGAGAGCGATGCGTATACTAAGCACCAATTTGAACTCTTTACTTCAGTTATAGAGGCGGTAGAGGCTAAACTAGATAAGAAGTTTAAGATAAGACACTGTGCTAATACAGGCGCTGTTGCAAGATTTCCGGAGACTTACCTTGACATGGTTAGACCTGGACTTCTTCTTTATGGATATGGCGAATTTGCGACTGCCATGGGACTTAAGCCTGTTATGACTATGAAGACCACTATCAGCACCATAAAGATATACCAAGAAGGAACGGCGATTGGATACGGCGGAACATATAAAACAGATAAGATTACAAGGATAGGCGTTGTCCCTTACGGCTATGCAGATGGCTTCTTAAGAGCATTTTCAAACAAATGCAGTCTTTATACCAAGGCAGGTCCGGCTAAGCTTCGTGGCAAGATATGTATGGATATGTGTATGATAGATATCACTGATATGCCAGAAGTGGATGTTGGAAGTGAGGTTGAGATATTCGGTAATAATAACTCGATTGACGAGATGGCAGCCATAGCGGGCACAATACCTTATGAGCTAACATGCGCCGTGAGTAAGCGAGTGCCAAGGATATATATCAAAGATGGGGTTATTACAGAGAAAGAATTACTTTTAAGAGGATAGGGATAATTAGCAAACATAGAGGGAGCTATTAGCTAATAAAAATATTATAAACGTCGTAAAACTAAGATCGTAAAGGCATTTTACGGTCTTGTTTTTATTTTAAAAAAGTTTTTAAAAAAGTGTTGACAACTATTCTTGTCAGTGCTATATTAATTGTGACAAGGATAGTTGTCAGTTTGACAATGAGAAATGTCATAACGACAACAAACAATGTCATAACGACAAACTTAACTGTCAAGATGACGAGATTAGGTATCAAAACGAAATATTTCGAATATGTTGCTTATCAATTTAGAAGGGAGGAAGAGCTTATGCCACTTTATAATCACTTAAAAGAGCTTAGAGCAAGGCTTAATGTCAACCAACAGCAGATGGGAACTTTAGTTGGAACATCAAGGCAGACTATAAGCCAGATTGAAAGAGGAGATTATTCACCGTCAGTTACCTTGGCACTAAAGATTGCTAAAGAGTGCGGTGTCACAGTCGAAGAAGTATTTGAATATGTCGAAGACGGCGAAGAATAGTAAGATTTTTAATAATAAACTACAGAATATATTACCTGTTTAAGAGGAGGAATTAAAATGGGAAAATCTAACGTAGAGAATGAAAAGAGATCAATAATTATATTTACAATTGTTGTTATAGTATCAGGAATTGCAGGATTTATAGTTGGTGGCTTAGCCAATATTGTTAAGTTTATGAATGAAGCGAATTCTATGAATATAGTTGATGCTATCTATAAATCAGCACTTAGTTCAGCACCATATATTATGATTATAGCAAATGTTTTGGCGTTTATCATTTCCTTTTTAGTATATTTATATGCTAAGAAGATGGTGCCTAAGGTAGATGATGAAGAGGTTTATGAGAAGATAGAATCTATGCTAAACATACCTTTATTTATAACAAGCGTTATGATGGCAGTTGATTATTTCCTTTTTGGAGCAACATTTGTCGGATTTAATCAAAATATTATTTCAAGTGATTTTGAACTGGTTACTGTAGGTGTTTTTATAGCCTGTCTTGTGTGGATTACAGCAGTTCAGAATATGACAGTTAAGCTTGAGAAGGTGCTTAACCCTGAAAAACGTGGAACTGTTTTTGATTTGGATTTTGCTAAAAAATGGGAAGAGAGTTGTGACGAGGCTGAGAAGTATGCGATTTATAAATCTGGCTACACTGCATATAAAGTAGGAACTGGAGCATGTATGGCTCTTTGGCTCATCCTGATAGTTACAAGTCTTAGCTTAGGAACAGGACTTATGCCAATCTTATGTGTATCAACAATCTGGCTTTCAATGATTATAGCTTATCATGTTATGGCAGCGAAGTTGAGCTGATGTATCCGTCGAATATGAACTAATAGGAGCATAAATAGATTTATCTTGATATGGTTAGGCCTGGACTTCTTCTTTATGGATATGGCGAATTTGCAACTGCTATGGGGCTTAAGCCTGTTATGACTATGAAGACTACTATCAGCACTATAAAGATATACCAAGAGGGAACGGCGATTGGATACGGTGGAACATATATAACCGATAAGATTACAAGAATAGGCGTTGTTCCTTACGGCTATGCAGATGGCTTCTTAAGAGCCTTTTCAAACAAATGCAGTCTCTATACCAAAGCAGGTCCAGCTAAGCTTCGTGGCAAGATATGTATGGATATGTGTATGATAGATATCACTGATATGACAGAGGTGGATGTTGGAAGTGAGGTTGAGATATTCGGTAATAATAATTCGATTGACGAGATGGCAGCCATAGCGGGCACAATACCTTATGAGCTAACATGCGCCGTGAGTAAGCGAGTGCCAAGGATATATATTAAAGACGGAGTTATAACAGAGAAAGAATTACTTTTAAGAGGATAGGATAGTATGCAAATGCAACGATTCATCTGAATCGTTGCATTTGTTTGTTAAAGATAAAAATGGAAAAAAGAATTGATTTTACAACGGGAAAAATAGTATCACCACTTATAAGATTTGCGCTGCCGATACTTTTTGCTTTGTTTTTGCAGGCGATGTATGGAGCAGTAGACCTTTTAATTGTTGGTAAATTTGCAAAGTCGGCAGATATCTCAGCGGTGTCTACAGGTTCTCAGATAATGATGACGATAACCAACTTAATAAGTTCGCTTGCGATGGGGCTCACTGTATTATTAGCAGAGAAGATAGGACAAAAAAGGCCTGAGGAAGGTGGAAGGATAGTGGGCAGCGGAATTATGCTCTTTCTTCTTTTAGGAGTCATAATGTCGGTTGCTATTGTTATACTAGCTCCTCAATTAGCTAGTGTTATGAATGCGCCAAAGGAAGCATTTGACTATACTACAAGCTATATTAGGATATGTGGATTGGGCGCTATTGTCATTATTTCTTATAACTTAATTGGAAG
>JAIKVP010000109.1 GCA_024685635.1 Lachnospiraceae bacterium | reverse complement strand
CCTCGGTGTTAAAAGACACCGAGGTTTTTTTGTGCTATAATATTTTTATAATAGCATTTGATAAGGAGCGGTTATCATGACAATAGACGAAAGCTTTAGAATTCTTAATATAGAGAAGATCAAGGACACTGAGCTTATCTTAAAAGCATATAGATCAAAGCTTGTCAATGTTCATCCAGAGGAAGATCCTGAGGGCTTTAAGCAGTTAAGAGAAGCTTATGAGCTTGCTTTAAGCTTTTCCAATCAGCCAGACGAGAATGAGAATGACGAGATAAATATAGATAAACTAGATGAGTTTGAACGACTTGTCTATGATGCTAAACTTATTTATGATGACTATGCTAGAAGAAATGATGTTAGTGCTTGGGAAGACTTGCTTAACAATCCAATATTTATCGATTTAGACAGCTCTGACAAGGCAAGGGAAGTTATGCTTGCTATGTTTCTAGACAGATTCTACCTCTCTCACGAAGTATGGAATGCCATAAACAACGTGTTAACAATAGACAAGGATTTAGAATACTTAAAAGAACTATTTCCAGAAAACTTTTTACAGTATATTATAAGACATGCAGAATATGATGATTTTATCGACTATAGATTCCTAGTCAAGAAAGATGAGCATCAATTTCTAGAAGAAGAAGCATTTAACTATAACAATGTACCTAGTCTTAAGAGCGATGCAGATTTTGATACAAGAGAGGATATCTATCTCTCTAAAACTTTTGAGATTAAATATCAGGTAGATCAGCTGATTAATAACGATGAGATTTCATTTGACGAGAAAGTAAAAAATGCACTCTCATATTTTAAATTTCTTGATGAACACGAATTTTGGCATCCTATTGAGTCAGTCGAGAAAATGAGATTTTTATCTTTTACTGACAAAAAACAAGAGGCCTGTAATATGGCTAAGCAGATACTCTTTAACAATGCCATTGAGGATATGGATTATGGCAACGCAGAGGCTGCACTTGTTCTATTAAGAAGTGATGACTCATTATCTGATGATGACGTTTCTTTTATTGAGTCTATGGCAGATGAGATTTTAGAGAGACTGCCTAATTATCTGTCAGCTAGATTAGTAAAATCACTGATACTATATAGAGATAAGAACTATAAAGATGCATCTGAATATGTTGTAGATACAATTAATAACAATGGAGAGGACGATGTCAGCCTCTCTATTCTTGCTGATATCAACAAGGAACTAATCGCTGATTACGAAGAAAGACTTGCAAATGATCCTGATAATTCTACAGACAGAATAACTCTAGCAAGGTATCTCTGCCAGCTTGACAGATGGGAAGACGCAATTAATGCTCTTGACGGCTATAGCGTTGATGAGGCCAACACTCCTGACTATCACTGGTTTTTAGGCAGGGCTCTGTTTGAAATCGATAAATTTGAGGAATCTATTCCTCATTTACGAAGATGGAATCAAATGCTTGATGATATCAAAGAAGCAAGCAAGGATTCTAACTTTGATGACCTAGATACCCTAACCCAGCACCGCTTAAACAGGTGCAACTATGGTTATGCTATTCTTGGACGTGCTTTAACTGCAACAGCTAATTATACTGAAGCAGAGGAGGTCTATGACACGCTTATTAGCTTTAGTGAAGAACCTGCCCACATAATTCCTGCTGTTTTAGATAAGGCATTGATGTACTCTGAATCTAAGAACTATGAGCACGCTATAGAGCTTTTAGATCAAATCATTTCAAAATACGGTCCAATAGCTCCTATAGTCCAGATTCATCAGGACATAGCCTACAAGATGAGCTCGCCTCAACTCGTTATTGATGATTTCTATATAATAGTAAACGACTTGCCGTCAAGCTTTAGACCATATTATTTAGCAATAAAAACCTACTTATTATATCACCACTTTACAGAGGCCAAAGAAGTATTAGAGATGATCAAAAATCAAGACTTTGATCCTGTAGCTTGTGACTTTATCGAAGCAATACTTATGCTGCATAACATCTCTAATGCCGACGAAGCTAAAGAAACGCTAGATTTCCTTCTTGACATTAAGGATAGAGCAGATAAAGAATATGATAAAAATCCTAATGAAATGCTAATTGGTATATCTGACATTTACTTAGAAATCGCTTCTCTTGCCAATAGAATGAATAAAAATGGTGACAGCACCACAGTAGATGTGGCCAGCCTGGCTAAAAAAGCTCTAAAACTAAGTGAAAAGGATTGGGACAATTTTGTTAGATGTCAGTATTTGCTCACTGAAATATACGGCTACTCTATGAATTCTGGCGATCTTATCAAGCTTATATCTAACGGTGAAGAGCCAACTGACAACGAATACTTTATAGTTGGTAGCCACTACGCAGATGAGAAAGATTACAGACAGGCTATTCCTATACTAATAAGAGCCCTAGAATTAAACCCTAAGCATAACGAGGCCCACAACAAGCTCTCTCATATGTATATAGAGCGATACAACGACTACGAGGATAGTCAAGACATTGAAAATGCCATAAAAGAAGCCGATTTACAGCTTAACAATAGAGACACATCATACTATTATGTAGAAAGAGGTATTCTATATTCAGACATGTCTAAGTATGAAAAGGCAGTATTAGACTATGAAGTCGCAATTTCAAAGTCTCCTAATAATATTTATGCCTACAACGGACTCGGCCTTTCTCTAACCGGCTTAAAGAAATACGACAAGGCTGAAGAAACATTGCTAAAAGCTATTGATATGCTAGCTGAAGAGGATACTATATCTATCCCTTACGAAAACATTATCAAACTTTATGAAATGACTAATCAATTAGATAAAGCACTAAATTATCAGGAAAAAATGATTTCACGCTTCGGTGACAATGCTATAGACTCGATACAATTAGGAATTTTGTCAGTCAAGGCAATGAAATATGAGCAGGCATTTGCTATTTATAATCACTGCTTTGAAATGCTAAATAAACACAAAAGGCTTTATCCAAACAGTTATTGGGCTATCAACCAGATTATACAGATACACATAAAGATAATTGATTTATCATATATCTCTAATCAAAATGATGCTTATATCGAGAAAAAAATGACAAATTTTATAAATTATCTAGAAACAAATTCAATTAGGCTACATCCTAAGAACAAGACAGCATTTAACCTATTTAAGACTGGCAAGAGTGCTTTTACTGCTAAGGAGCCTGTTTTATCTAGCGATTATTGGTCTATATATGCTGAGTTCTACCACAATATAGCTTCATTTGCCTTGTTTACATTAAGAGATTACAAGACAGCGCTGCTCTACTATCACAGAGAAAATCAATACAGAGACTGTGAAATGTCATCTGCTACGATTAACGAAATGATAGATTCAGCTAATGTTAAGCTTAGCATTTCCTACTGTTATGCCTGTCTTAAGGACAAAGTAACTGCAAAAAAATATGCTGATGAAGCATTAAGTATTTATTTATATTACAAGTCTGATACTATGTTTTTGGCTAATGAAAGTGTTAGAACATTAAGGCTTATCAAGCTTGCTCAGGCTAATTTCCTGGCTGGAAATGACAACTATATTCAGTATTTAGATATGATTAATTCAGAGTGTAAAGTTTGCAATCATTGTCACACTGCCATCTGCTATGAGGAATACCTTATCAGGGCGAGGATATGCGAATTAGAGTCTGAATATAGCAAGGCTAAAGATTACTATCAGAAGGCGTTCGACATGAGTAAAGACGACTGTGAGGCTTATCTTGGTGTGATAAGATGTTCACAATTTGTTTAATATATTCATTGATTATATTATTAAATCGTGCTACCATATTAACCTATAGTTTTAATTTTATAGGAAGGACGATTATATGGTTATTGGAATTGACCTTGGTACGACCAACTCGCTTGTTGCCTACTACACCGAAGAGGGACCTAAGATTATCCCTAACAGGCTAGGCGAGAGACTAACCCCATCTATTGTAAGTTTAGATGAGAATGACCAATTATATATAGGACGTACTGCCGAAGAGAGAATGCAGCTCTATCCAGAAACATGCGCGAGCGTATTTAAGCGCGATATGGGTAGCAATAAGGCATTTGAATTGGGCTCTAAGAGCTTTACTGCTGAGGAGCTGTCTTCATTTGTCTTAAGATCCCTAAAGGAGGATGCTGAAGAATTCTTAGGCGAAGAAGTTACGGAGGCTGTTATCAGCGTGCCTGCATATTTTAATGATATGAGGCGTAAGGCTACTAAGAGGGCTGGAGAACTAGCCGGACTTAAGGTTGACAGGATTATCAGCGAGCCTACCGCTGCTGCTATCGCTTATGGCCTTTATAATACAGACGGAAGATCTAAGTTTTTGATATTTGACCTGGGTGGCGGTACATTTGATGTATCTATACTTGATTATTTTGAACCGATATTAGAGGTTAGAGCTGTTGCAGGTGATAACTTCTTAGGTGGTGAGGATTTTACAACAGTTATCGAGAACATTTTCTTTGAGAGAAATAAAGAGATAGATAAGGATTCTTTATCTTTGAAGGAAAAACGCCATATTCATAAGCAGGCTGAGAAGTTAAAGATAAACTTTGGCGACGGCTTAATGTCTTCAATGACAGTTACTCTTAACGATAAAAGCTATGATATGGAATTGACTCTTCACGACTATGAGAAGGCCTGTGAGGAATTATATGACAGGATTAGAATTCCTGTTAAGAAGAGCTTAGCAGATGCCAATCTTAAGCTTAGTGAGATTGACAGAATTGTGCTTGTAGGCGGAGCTACTAAGTTACCTGGAGTAAGACGATTCGTTGCTAAGATGTTTAAGAATATGCCTGACACATCAGTTAATCCTGACGAGGCTGTTGCTTTAGGTGCTGCTATTCAGGCTGCAATCAAAGAGAGAGACGCTTCAATAAAGGAAGTTATATTAACTGATGTATGTCCATTTACACTTGGCACTGAGGTTGTAGTTGATTTAGGCGACAACAGATACGAGGATGACCACTACTGCCCTATTATCGAGCGCAACACGATTATTCCTGTAAGCCGTACAGAGCGTATGTACACCATCAGAGATAATCAGACCAAGCTTGATGTCACTATTCTTCAGGGCGAGTCCAGATTTGCCAGAAACAATGTTGAGCTTGGCAGATTAGAAGTCAGTGTTCCTAAGAATTCGGCTGGTAAAGAGGCTATTGATGTAACATATACCTATGATATCAACTCTATCCTAGAGGTTGAGGTCACCGTTATCTCAACTGGCCAGAAGTTTAGACAGATTGTTAAGAACAACGAGACCGACATGACTGATGAGCAGATTGAAGAGCGCTTTAAGGAGCTATCTTATCTTAAGATTCATCCAAGAGATCAGGAGGAAAATAAGCTACTACTTCTAAGAGGCGAGAAGCTTTATTCAGAGTCTTTAGGAATGGATAGGCAGGATATTGACCAGAAGCTTAAAAAGTTCGAGATTGCCCTTCAGACGCAGGATAAGCGCATCATCGAGAAGGAACGCAAGGAGCTTAAAGAGTATTTGGATGCCTGGGATGATAAGTATTGATATGTAAAATAAGGGTTTCAAAGCTATACGCTTTGAAACCCTTTTTTGTCTAAATGATTATACTATTCGGCTGGCTTAGTCTCGACTGGCTTAGCCTCGACTGGCTTATCAGCACTGTCTGCCTTAGCTGCCTCTTCAGCCTTCTTCTTCTCAGCCTCTTCTTTAGCCTTCTTAGCCGCTGCCGCCTTAGCAGCAATAGCCTTTCTCTGCTCCTCTTCCTTAGCAAGCTGCTCAGGAGACTTAGTATAAGTAAATGGAGACTTATCTGCTCCCGGTTCCTGATATCCCTGCTTAACATATAGGCAGTTCTTAGGGCATTTCTCAACACAGTAACCGCACACTATACAGTCAAATCTGTCGATTGTCCATGTACCCTTTAACTTATCTACAGATAGAGTTGAACAAGGACAGGCTCTAACACACAATCCACAGCCTATACATTGATCAATCTCAATCTCTATATGTCCTCTTGATCTCTCTGGATACTCCGCTGGCTCTAAGGGATAAGTTGTAGTAACAGGAGGCTTAAACATATTAGCAAGTGCGCTAGGCGCATAATTCATAATTCCCATAATCTACCTCCTATCTCTCAGTACAGCTTATACAAGGATCAATAGTTACAACCAAGATTCCAACATCAGCAACCTCAGTGTTCTTAAGCATCTCGCAGAGTGCAGGAACATTGGCAAAGGTAGGAGTTCTAACTCTCATACGCTGCAAGTTAGGCTTGCCATTGGCCTTGACATAGTAAAATGCCTCGCCTCTAGGCTGCTCTAGTCGCATAAAGTACTCTCCGTTAGGATTGCCCTTAATAACTGCAGCTAGCTCATCTTCCTTAGGAATCTTATCAATAGCCTGTCTAATGATATCTATAGACTGGAATATCTCCATAATTCTTACATAGCATCTTGCGTAGCAGTCGCAATCATTACTTACAACCGGCTCAAAATCAATCTCGTCATAGGCAGCATAGCCTAATGATCTCATATCATTTGATACACCACTCGCTCTAGCCATAGGTCCTACAGCCCCTAATGCATTAATCTGCTCAGGAGTTAAGATACCTACACCCTTTAGTCTTGACTGAACTGAATAGTCCTTAAAGAAGGTCTTAGAGATAACCTTAAGCTCCTTCTCAATATCCTTAATAGTGTCTAAAATAACCTTTAACTTGTCCTCGTCAATGTCCTTAATAACACCGCCGACCTTGTTAACAGAGAATATTACTCTTCCGCCGGCTGTTAACTCGTGAAGATCTAAAACCTTCTCTCTTATACGCCAGCACTGATAAAAGAGGTTCTCATAGCCAAATGCATCAGCAAGCAAGCCAGCCCAGAGCAAATGCGAATGCATTCTTGACAACTCAGCCCAGATAGTTCTTAAGAATCTGGCTCTTCTAGGAACCTCCACATCAAATATATGCTCTACGCACTCGCAGTAACCCATACCGTGCTGAAAACTACATATACCACAAGTTCTCTCAACCACGTAGGTCAACTGGTTAAAATCCCTCTTGTCAATTAAGCTCTCTAAACCTCTGTGAACAAAACCGATTGAAGGTATTGCCTCCACAATCTTCTCGTCCTCTACAACCAAGTCAAGATGAATAGGCTCAGGAAGAACCGGGTGCTGAGGTCCAAAAGGTATTACACTTCTCTTTCCCATATCACTCTTCCTCCTTCTTGTCTGGTCCAAAAGGACATTCTTTCTTAATTCTATAAAGTCTATCCTTATAATCCAAAGCTATATCTACGATATTAACTCCGAAAAGCTCATGCATTTCATTCTCATAAAAAACTGCAGCTGGTACAACTTCGGTAATTGACTTAACCTCTGTGTCAGTGTCTATAACTAATCTTAAATTTAAGAGGTCGTAATTGTCATAGTTTGAAAATGAATAGCTAAGCTCAAACTTCTCATCAACATAGGCAGCATTGGCCTGTGAGAAACGATAGCCTGACTTTATAAGCTCTTCTGATCTTGAGACTAAGTTATCAACTGTAATCTCTTCAATCTCATACTTAGGGTTTACTGTATTAGCCAACCTTATCTACCTCCTTCTCACTCTTTTGTGCTCTCTCCTGAAAGAGAGCAACTGCCTTAACGATACCATCTATAATTGCCTGTGGTCTGGCTGCACATCCAGGAACATATATATCAACTGGTATCGCAACATCTGCGCCACCAATGATATTGTAGCAATCCTTAAAAACGCCACCAGTACAAGCACATACGCCAACAGCCACAACAACCTTAGGCTCTGGCATTTGCTCATAAAGCTGCTTAACTACTGGCATATTCTGCTCATTGACACCGCCAGTAATCAAGAAAATGTCAGCCTGCATCGGATCTCCTGTATTGATAATACCGAATCTCTCCGCATCATAAACAGGTGTAAGGCAGGCGAGAACCTCAATGTCACAGCCATTACAGCTTGAACCATCATAATGTAAAAGCCAAGGCGATCTAGTAATATTAGCCATCTCTCTTCCTCCTTAGTTAATAAACATCAACACAACTGTGTTAACACCTGCAGTAACAATGGTAACAATCCAGGTAATCTTAAGCATTTGCTGCCATTTCATACGTCCGTTAGAGTTATCAATCAATACCTCTAAGAAGAAGGTTAAGAAGACAACTACTAAAGTAACTATAATACTTACAGGCTTGCTGTTAATGATAAATAAGCCAACAACACCGAGTAAGAATACATTTTCATACCACTCTGAAACCTGGAATAAGGCTAAGTTCTTACCTGAAAACTCAGTTGTAAGACCTTTTACAAGCTCCTGATGTGGGTGATGAGAAGCACTTGTATCAAATGGTGACTTTCTCATCTTGATAGTCAAAATAAAGACAAATGCAATAAAGAAGCCAGGAAGATACTTAATTGCGCTTGTATTAGCAGTTGCAATTGTAATAACATCAAAGCTTCCAGTTGCAAGGTAAAAACCTACACAGGCAAGTAAAACTGCCGGCTCATATGCTGTCATCTGTAATAACTCACGGTGTCCACCGATTGTTGAATAAGGTGAGCCAGTTACACAGGCTGCAAAGTATAAAAATGTAGCCGATGTCGACATTACGAAGAAGCACATAAGCAGGTCAAAGCCTGCAAAGAACATAACTCCTGTTAGAACCATCAAAACAAAGTATGTAACTATAAGCCATGACTGCGACTTATATACAACCTGATTCTCTTTGTTAAAGAGCTTTATTACATCATAGAATGGCTGAAGAACAGGAGGTCCAACTCTTCGCTGCATTCTAGCTGAGAGCTTTCTGTCAATACCCTCTAATAAGCCTCCGATAAAAGGTGCAAGAACTAAGTAGCAAATAGCTAAAATAATTGATATTTTCATACTAGCGCACCTCCTATTATTATGATAAGCATGATCACAATAGCCGCTGTCGTACACATTTGCAGTGGGAACATAGTCTTATCAAGTCCTAAGCGGTCGCTAAAGTAGTAGTTACTCATAACAACCTCCTTGTCCTCACCAAATGAATCAGTAAAGGCGCTGTTGTCGCCGACATTAACACCCGCCATGTATGACGACTTAACTGTGATATCCTGCTGTTTGCTGTTGTAGTAAGCAAGCAGTGGAACTGCAAATACTACAAGTATAATTGAAACCAGAATAATAAGAACTGCATTAGAAAGTACCTGTCCGCTCTCGCCAAACATTGAAGCTACAAGCGGATTGACATATGTGCTTGAAACCATAGGGAACAAGGCACATACGGCTATCATCATAACAACGTGAATTGTCATTGAAAGCATCTCGCTAAGCTTAGTAACGTCCTTAACTTCCTTAACCTCGCCGTGAGGGTGAGCGATTAACTTACCCATCCATTTGGTCCAGTAAAGTGCTGTAGTGGCAGAACCAAAGCAAATGAAGAGGACAAGTAATATGTCACCACCATCAACAGATGCTTTAAGTGCAGACCATTTAGAAATAAGCATACCAAATGGTGCTAAGAACATACCAGCAATACCGATAAACATGTATGCTGCATGCTTAGGTAGTTTATATAAGAGTCCGTTCATATCCTCGATGTCACGACTGTGAAGCGAATTCTCAGTTGATCCGACATCCTGGAATAATAAGGACTTAGAAATTGCATGGAAAATCATAAGGAATACGCCAGCCCATACAGTCTCCTTAGTTCCAACTCCCGCGCAGGCAACCATAAGACCTAAGTTAGACACAGTAGATAAAGCAAGAACGCTCTTGCCATCGCTCTGTGCAATAGCCATAAATGAAGTTGCCAAAAATGTAAAGCCACCCACCAAGGAAATCATAATTCCAATAGTAGTACCGCTCATTGCAGGTGCAAGTCTAAGCAGCAAGTATACTCCAGCCTTAACCATCGTAGCACTGTGAAGAAGCGCTGAAGAAGGTGTAGGTGCAATCATAGCACCAAGTAACCATGGAGTAAATGGAAGCTGTGCAGACTTAGTCAAGGCGGCAAATGCTAAAAGTGCAATTGCAATCGTTCCAGCACTTCCACTATCGACAAGCTGATGTAAGCCTACCATTCCTTCTGTATATCCAAAATAAATAATACCAGCTATCATCGCTGTTCCACCAAGCAAGTTCATCCAGAGCGCTCTAAAAGCGTTGATGATTGCCTGCTCCTCATTAGTGTACTTAATGAGCATAAATGAACATACGCTAGTCATCTCCCAGAAGAATACCATCCAGAGAAGACTCTCAGATGTAACTAGTCCTATCATAGAACCTAAAAATACGAAAAGCATTGAAAAGAAATAATTCCTTCTATCAGGAACATCCTTGTGATGCTCGTGATACCCCTGCATATAGCCGACTGCATAGATAACAATCAGACTTCCTATTATGCCTACGATATCACACATAAGAATTGACAGATAATCAAGATTGATATTCTCTACGGCCTCTGTCTTAGGACCAAAGAGCTCAAATGCTGCTATTGCCAATGTTGGGATAATCGATAACAAGCTTATGATTGCGCGCTTGTTAATTATACAGACAACTGTCACAAATACCATAAGAACTAGCTCTCCTATAAGTATTGCATGATCAGCAATCTCGGCATCTCCATAAAGAAGTGTCTTTTTGCAACCTCCCATTACCCATGATATAGTTAGATAAATAACTCCTGCTATTACAGTCACTCCTCCTATGAGCGAAAGAATATTAAGCACCTTAGGCGCCTTGATAAGATAAAGCAGGACGGCCAATACCAATGGGAAAATGATAAGAAATGGCACCATGTCCCTACCTCCTAGTGTAATGATAATCTGAAACACTTAAATGATGTCATCAGTTAGAATCATTGTACCATAAATACTAGTTTTTCGCCATATAAATATGGCATTTAAATAAGTATTAGTTGGGCTTTTTAGAGCAAAAAAAGACAAGCCTGAAAATCATATTGGCTTGTCTTTATATATGCTGCTATTTGACTATCAGCTCTATTTATCTGTTATTCTTTGAGCTTATTCTCTAATAATAACCTACTCTCCAAGTATCATCTCTGTCTTGACTCTCTTCTCAGGGTTCTTAAGCTCAATAATAACCACACCGTCCTCATCAGCCCTCACGGCAATCTTAGCCACACCGTCAGCCACCCTGATTTTTTTAGCTAATTCCTTAAATGATTTAATCTCAAGCTTATTAGCTACATTTGTCCAGAATTCGCCTTCTGGCTTGTCCATATCTGTGATTATAAAGTCATCGCTTGAAAATGCTGTCGGGTCGATCTTGTACTCCTCTGCTACCACAGCTCTAATGTTATTAAGAACTCCCAAATCCTCACTCTCATAGGCTCCTAACACAGAGTAAATCGACTGTGTAGCCTGAGTTTTAATACCGATCGTAAAACAAATAAGGATAACTAGCAGTATAATTCCGTGCGGGAATACAATTCTCTTCTTTCTCTTGTCGTCTAGCTCTAAAGGATCCCTAAACTTTAAATTGTCCGACTGCCTGAAAAAATGAATTGAGCAAGCAAGCCAGAATAAGTCATAAAAGACAAGCTGACCAATATATGCTCCTATTGCACTTTCTAAAAACTTCCACTGAAAATAAAAAACAATATTAACTGCTAAACAGACAACAAAGCCAATCATACAGATTAGCGAAAGGAGAAACGACCATTTGTAGCTTGTTTCCTCATTGCTAAAATAGGCATTATAAATCTTGTCATTTCTAGGGAGATTGCTTAAATCATTGTCGTATTCCCTTTTGTCAGCTGGTATTTCATAGCCATACTTCTTTAAGCGGAATAAGTAAATCTTTCCGAAAATGTAAGCTATTAATGTAACTAAAAACATACATGTAAAGAAGTAAAGGCTCATATACATAAAAGGTGTAGACTGATTTAAATCCGCTTTATCTGGCGGAGATTCAACCACATATACACCTACTAAGAACAAAACAAAACTTATAATTGTAACGATGCCAAGCCTTTTGACACCTCGTTTATCAAATACTATTTTCAAGGCTTTTTCCTCCTTATGTGGCCATTTCAGGTTATAAAATCAAGCGACTTAAACTTATGATTGACCTGAGTTTTGATATAATCTTTTGATATCTTAGCTAATTCCATCTCATTCTCGCTTTTTAAGTCAAAGCCAAAAAGCCTGCTAAGCGGTGCTGAGAGAATATACTGCATAGCGTATAAGCTAGAGCTAGATACAGGCAGAGTATAACCCGCCTCCTTAGCACAGTCAGCGCATAGCATACCGCCCTTTGAGCTTGAGAAGCGGACTAGATTATGCTCCTTTTCTGTCTCCTCTTTGCCACATAAAAGACATGAGCTAACCTCCATGCCAAGACCAAATGATGCCATTATCCTCATCTCAAATGCAATCTGAATGAGACTCGCTCTCATTTGCTTCTTTCTAAGGGCTGTGAGTGCGACATATAAGAGGTTTAGGATATCAACATCCTGGCTTCCCTCAACGGTGAAATGTTCAACCATCTCACAAAAGTAAAAGCCCCTGTAAAGTCCCTCAATATCTTCTCTTAGCTCGACAAAATAGTCCTTAATACTAGCTTCATTTAGGTTGTAATTTTTGCCCTCATAAACCTTAAAGGTCCCAAAGGCAAATGTCTGACAAGCCGCTGTTAATGGTGAGTTCATCTTTCTAGCACCCTTAGCAAAGATAACAGCCTTGCCCTTCTCTTTAGTGAGAACGACAATTCGCTTGTCATAATCGCCTAAATTAGAACTAGACAAAACTATTCCATTAAGCTCTACAAAGCCTCCTGCCATATCTCTACCTCAATCCTTAAACGCTAAAACTAATATATCACCTAAAATGCAACAAGTTAGCAACACTATTTATTATTACCAGAAAAAACCATATACTGCTTAGTCAAAACACTTAACTATTTGCCCACTCTAGTTATATCCAAACGACCTAAGCTGAGTCTCGTTATTTCGCCACTCGCGCCTAACCTTAACCCAGATCTTAAGATTAACCTTATTCTCAACCATATCCTCAATATCACGCCTTGAATCACTTCCAATGCGCTTAAGCATCGAGCCGTTCTTGCCTATGATAATGCCCTTGTGGCTATCCTTTTCACATATGATAGTCGCATCAATGTCATAAAGGCCAGAATCCCTCTGCTTCATAGACTCAACCGTCACAGCTATTCCATGAGGAACCTCCTCATTTAGCCTTCTTAAGGCCTTCTCCCTGATAATCTCAGCCACTATATCTCTCATAGGCTGATCAGTCAAAGTATCCTCATCATAATACATAGGCCCGTAAGGCAAAGCCTTATAAATAGCCGCTAATACATTGTCAAGATTGACTCCTCTTAAGGCCGAACAGCTTACAATATCAGCAAAATCCAAAGCGCCCTTATAGACTTCAAGCGCCTCAGCTAGCTTCTCTTTATCAACCGTATCAACCTTATTCATAATGAGAATAATGGGCTTTTTGACCTTAGACAAAAGCTCAACAATAGCCTTCTCATTTCTTCCGATATAATTGATTGGTTCAACCAACCATAAAACGACATCAACCTCATTAAGTGAGGTTGATGCCACATTATACATATATTCTCCAAGCTTGTTTCTCGCCTCATTCATACCAGGAGTATCAAGGAAAACAATCTGTCCCCTCTCATCCGTATAAACCGTCTGAATACGGTTTCTGGTCGTCTGAGGCTTATTAGAGGTAATCGCAATCTTTTGACCAATCAAATGATTCATCAAAGTAGACTTGCCAACATTGGGCCTTCCGACAATAGTCACAAAGCCTGATTTAATTTCATTTGCCATAATTCACCTACGCTAAATTCTTAACACTAGTCAAATGCTGCTGTTCAGCTTCAATCTTATCTTCATTTCCGATAACAGCATATGCGTCGTAATCAGCAACCGCCCTTACAATAGGAGCAAGCTCCCTGATTCTGTCTACATTGGTCGCTAACACTTCATCCCTATCCTGCTGTCTCATCTCGTCAGTCAAGTCAGAGAGATAAGCGGCAAATGAAGCAGAGCCCCACGCAGATGGTGTAAGAGGTGTATCCATAGAGCTGATTGCACCGATTATATACTTAAGCATTGTTCTGTCGTCAACATCAAAGCTCTCAACATAGTCCGCTGCCTTAGAAAATACATTAAATGTATCCTCTAAATTAGGGTCTCTATAAGAACTAAAGAAACCGTTACCGTATCTTCCAAAGGTACAGCCACAGCCATAAGCTCCACCCTTAACTCTGACATTCATCCATAGATACTCATAAGAGAATATCATCTTAAGCACATTAAGGGCACCTGTGTACTTATATCCCTTCTCGGAGTAGTTACCAGCAGAGGCAACATACTGAACCTGAGAAGATGTCTTAAAGCCTTCATTGTCCTTGTTTAGATCAATAACAGGAATAAGCTCATTCTCAATATCATCATATAAATCAGATATCAGGCCAGCTAAAGGCTTATTAATTCTCTCGCTGATATCATCATTACAGGTAACACTTACAGTCAAATGCTTCTTAGTTAGAATAAACCTTGCACAAGTATGTAAATCAACCTTTAACTGCTCTATTCTCTCGTCAAAATTGTCTGATAAGTCTACTAAATACTCATAGTAACCCATCATATCTGTCAAATCCTTAAACTTAGAGCCCTGGTCAAACTTAGAGCTTGCGCGGTTAGCCATCGCAATATGGCCTGAAGAAACTAACTGCTGCTTAACTCCGATTCTCTGCTCATTTACAATCTGCTTAATTCTCTTGTCATCAGTAAATTTGCTGGTGAATAAAAGCTCTCTTATAAGTTCAAATGTCTTGTCTAGCTGCTCATCTAAGAACTTAACTCTAACGTTAAATCCGGCACCAAAGCCACCCGGAAGGCGCTCATTCTTATAGGCGCTAGTTCCTATTGATATGCCACCTGTATAAAGGTTAAATTCGCTATTTAAGTCCTGATAACTGTAATGCTCAGTATCAACCTGTCTTAGCAAGTTTACTAAGATACTTGAAACTGGAATCAAGTCAACAGGAAGCGCTCTCATATCAAAATGCAAGCACATATAAGTTATGTTATTGGTAAAAATTGGATGCCACAAAAGCTTAACTCCCTCAACGATATTAAGCTTGTTAGTGTATGGCCTGATCTTAGAATCAAGGTCAGAAAGCTTAAGAAGCGGAATCTTATTAATATCCTCCTCGCTATCCTCTCTATCCTGAAATAGTCTAAGATTCTTGGTATCCTCTACCATTTTATCAATCTCGTCATCTGACATTGAAGCCTTAAGAGAAGACAGCTTCTCCTTAACCTGATTGTCATTTAGCTGAGTTAAGCCTTTTTTAGGAGTCATAACAATCAAAGAAACATGGGTGTTATCTATAATATGCTCTCTTAGGGCATTTTCAAAGTATCCACTGTCAACGCCTTCCTTTAGCTCCTTAAAGATATCCTCAAGATTAATATGATTAAACACTGCATCCTCATCATATATCCAGCTTCCTAAAATCTTTAAGCCGTACATAAGTCCCTTAGGGTAAGAGCCGAAATTGGCCTCTCTATACTGGAACTCAAACAAGTTAATAGCAGCCTTAATAGCCTTCTTATCTAAGCCCTTATCAGCGAATTCTTTAAGCTTGTCAGTGATAATCTTTACAAACTCATCCTTCTTATCAGCCTCTGTGTTGGTCGCAATGATCGATAATACAGGCTGTGCGATATCATTTTCTAGCTGGGAATAGACGTCCTGACCAATGCCAGCGTCTAATAAAGCCTCTCTTAAAGGTGCGCCCGGCTGTGCAAGTAAGACATACTCTAGGATAGATAAGGTAGAAGCAAGCTTAGCATCTGTGCTCTCACCGATTGAGATATTGTAACTAAGGTAAGTCTTCTCTTTCTCATCCTCTTCCTGGGCTATGGCATATTCCTTGTCAAACTCCTTCATCTCGTCAAATGCAAGCTGGTAGCCAATCTTAGAGTCAACATCTAAATAGTCATAATGAGACAGATACTCCTCATCAATGAACTTCAATTTCTCCTCGATATCTAAGTCGCCATATAGATAAATGTAGCTGTTAGACGGATGATAATAGGTCTTATGAAATTCAATAAACTGCTCGTAAGTCAAGTCAGGGATTGCCTTAGGGTCTCCGCCTGACTCATAAAAATAGGTTGTATCTGGATAAAGTGTAGATAAAATGAATCTATCCAAAACAGACTCAGGGTTAGAAAATACGCCCTTCATCTCGTTATAAACTACGCCGTTATATATGATGTCTTCGTCCTTAGACTCCAACTCATAATGCCAGCCCTCCTGCTTCATAATCTCAGGATATTTGTAAATGTTAGGGTGAAAAACAGCATCTAAATAGACATCCATAAGGTTCTGAAAATCCTGATTATTGCAGCTTGCAATAGGATAAACAGTCTTGTCTGGGTATGTCATTGCATTTAAGAAAGTATTAAGTGAGCCTTTGGCTAGCTCAACAAACGGATCTTTAATAGGGAATTTCTCAGAACCGCACAATACGCTGTGCTCCATGATATGTGGAACTCCTGTGTCGTTGTAAACCGGAGTTCTAAATCCGATAGTAAATACCTTGTTGTCGTCATCATTTGAAACAACGGCAACTCTCGCCTTGGTCTTAGTGTGGCTAAATACATAGCCTTTGCCGTTTAGGTTAGGTAACTCCTCAATCTTTAATAATGTATATGCTCCATACTCCTGTCCTATAACATCATACATATAATATCCTCCCTTAAAAATATAATAAACGTCAAGCCATCTTATAATGATGACCTGACGCTAGATATAATCAAATAAAATATTACTCTACGCTGTAGTTAGGCGCTTCCTTGGTAATCTGAATGTCATGTGGATGACTCTCCTTAAGAGATGCGGCAGAAATCTTAACGAACTGTCCCTTCTCCTTGAGCTCCTCAATAGTACTCGCACCGCAGTAACCCATACCTGAACGAAGTCCACCAACTAACTGGAATACAGTGTCCTCAACGCTGCCCTTATAAGCAACGCGTCCCTCAACGCCCTCTGGAACAAGCTTCTTGGCATTGGCCTGGAAGTATCTATCCTTAGAGCCATTCTCCATAGCTGCGATAGAACCCATACCTCTATATACCTTGTACTTACGTCCCTGATAGAGCTCGAACTCTCCTGGGCTCTCGTCACAGCCTGCAAACATGCTACCCATCATACAAACGTTAGCACCAGCTGCAATAGCCTTAGTAATATCGCCAGAATACTTGATACCGCCATCAGCGATAACAGGGATTCCATAAGAAGATGCACACTCATATGCATCCATAATTGCTGTGATCTGTGGAACACCGATACCTGCAACAACACGAGTTGTACAGATAGAACCAGGTCCGATACCAATCTTAACGGCATCAACACCAGCCTTAATCATAGCCTCTGTACCAGAATAGGTTGCAACATTACCAGCGATAACCTGAAGATCTGGATACTTCTCTTTAATAAGAGCAAATGTCTTAAGCACGTTAGCAGAATGGCCATGCGCAGTATCAATAACAACGCAGTCAACCTTAGCCTTAACGAGCTCATCAACTCTGTCAGTAATATCAGGTGTAACACCAACTGCAGCACCGCATAGCAAGCGACCCTGCGAATCCTTAGCAGAAAGTGGATACTTAATCTGCTTCTCGATATCTTTAATAGTAATAAGTCCCTTGAGATTGTAATCGTCATCTACGATAGGAAGCTTCTCTTTACGGGCATCGGCTAACATCTTCTTAGCCTCAGTAAGTGTGATGCCTTCCTTAGCAGTTACAAGGCCCTCAGAGGTCATAACCTCGCCAATCTTTCTGTCATAGTCGGTCTCAAACTTTAAGTCACGGTTAGTGATAATACCAACTAACTTGCCGTTATTAACGATAGGGACACCGCTAATTCTGAACTTAGCCATAAGCTCATCAGCGTCTGATAAAATGTTGTCTGCTGTAAGTGAAAATGGATCAGTTATTACGCCATTCTCTGAACGCTTAACCTTGTCTACCTCTTCAGCCTGCGCTTCGATAGACATATTCTTGTGAATAATACCTATACCACCCTGTCTCGCCATAGCAATAGCCATGCGGTGCTCTGTTACTGTGTCCATTCCCGCACTCATAAGGGGAATGTTAAGCTTGATCTTCTTAGTTAACTGTGTCTCAAGGTTAACTTCGTTAGGGATTACTTCAGAGTATGCTGGAACTAAGAGCACATCATCAAATGTAATTCCCTCTCCAATAATCTTACCCATCTTCGTTTCCTTCTTTCTTCTTCATATACTTTAACTACTAGATATAATGATAAATGATAACAAAAGTTAAATGAAAAATCAACAAGCATTATTACTATATTATCAAAATTTTTACAGCAAGTTTTATAAGAATGATGAAACTATAATCAGTCGCATATCCTAAGCTTATAAATGGCTACTAGTTTGCTCTTAACAGACTTATGCTTTGCTCTTAATAGACTTGTGCATTGCTCTTAACAGGCTATTTCTATCCTCTTAACAGACTCATAATATAATCTTCAAGCTTGTCCATGCCCTCGCCCGTCTTGGCTGAAACTACAAATATGTCTATATCAGGGTTAAGAGCCTTGACGGCTTCTATGCATTTGTCTATGTTGAAGTTAAAAAATGAGATGGTGTCTGCCTTAGTGATAACTAAGGTTTTGCTCTCTCTAAAGATTAGAGGGTATTTAAGTGGTTTGTCATCGCCCTCTGGAATAGATAGAATCATCATATTGTGATGGGCGCCCGTCGCAAATTCAGCAGGGCAGATGAGATTGCCGACATTTTCTAAAAATGCAAGGTCGATATTAGATGACTCGTCAAAGACGCCAGCTTCTACTAAGCCTGTTCTCGTCATGCCTGCATCCATATGACACATTCCATCTGTGTGAACCTGGATACTCTTAGCACCTATGGCTTCTAGCTTTACTGCATCTACATCTGCGTCTATGTCAGCCTCGACTACGGCAATATTTATCTTGTCTTTCATATCTAAAACGATCTTTGAGAG
>JAIKVP010000100.1 GCA_024685635.1 Lachnospiraceae bacterium | reverse complement strand
GCCGTTGAGCTTGGTAAGCGAATATCACTGTCAGAGATTAAAGACTCTGTTAAATATGACTCGCCAAGCACAGTTGCAAGTTATTATATGGAGGAAATGAGTCCTTATCAGACAGAACATTTTTATATGCTTGCCCTTGATAGTAAAAACAGGCTGAAAAAGCGCATAGAGATTAGTAAAGGAACAGTAAATCAGACATTGGCATCTCCTAGAGAATGTATGATTGAAGCTATAAAACACGATGCTGTAAGCTTTATCATTATTCACAATCATCCTTCAGGTGATCCGACGCCAAGTGCTAATGATTTTATTATTACTAAGAGAATGAAGGAAGCGGGAGAGTTATTAGATATTAAACTAATTGATCATATAATTATTGGAGATCATACATATTATAGTATGAAAGAAGAGAATGATATAATTTGACTTCTCTTGGAAGGAGAAAATGTGGCTGCTAAAGAATTTGGCATTGATTTAGGAACCAAGCAAATCAAGCTTTGTAAGAAAGATGAAGGTATTATATATAACGAAAAAAATATAGTTGCTTTAACTGAAGCTGGAAGCGTTATTGCTTATGGTGATGAAGCGTATGAGATGTATGAGAAAGCACCTGACAGCATACTTATAACATTTCCTGTTTCTAAGGGTGTAATTGCTGATTATACTAATATGAGGAACTATCTAGATTATATAGTAGCCTTAAGTTCAAATGCTAAAAAGAAGCGCGATTTTTTCATCGCTGTACCGACACATATTACAGATGTGGAGAAGCGTTCTTTTTTAAGCCTTATTGATGAGGCTAAACTTAAAAGCAAAAGAGTTTTCGTTGTTGAAAAGCCGATTGCTGATGCATGTGGGGCTGGTATTGATGTTAGCGAGAATTCAAGTAACCTAATTGTAGATATTGGTGCAGATACAACCGAGGTATCTATCATTTCCTCAGGTGGAATTGTATATAGCACCTTATGCAAGATAGGTGGCAATGATTTAGATATCTCAATTGCCCAAATTGTTAAGAGAAAGTTTAATGTAATAATAGGACAAAAAGCTGCAGAGTATATAAAGATAACTCTTGCTAATGCTACTAACAGTAACCACGAATCCATTAATGTTATGGGCAGAAATATTGTTACAGGCCTTCCAAAGGAAGTTACAGTTACAAGCGAGCATGTCTATGAGGCTATTTCTGAACATATGGAGACAATACTTACTGTTGTAAAGAAGACTTTAGAGAGAACTCCTCCTGAAATGTCATCAGACATTAAGGAACATGGCATTTATTTGACAGGTGGCTCTGCAAAGCTTAGCGGATTAAAAGATTACTTATCTAAAGAAACTATGATAAAGGCAAATGTTGCTAAAAAGCCAGAAGATTGTGTTATAAAAGGCTTAGAGCGAATTATTGAGGATTCTTCATTGAGAAGCTTAGCATTTGCTGAAATTAAATCTAGATATGAATAAGGAAGGGTATAAATGAATCGCAAATCTAATATAGATATACCTCCTAAGGTAGTTCTTCTGATTCTTTCTACACTTTCAGTTATACTTATTGTTGTATCGAGTATTTTTTCTTCTACAGTTCCTGTTTTTAACACAGTTTTTAGTGCTGTGGTAGTTCCGATGGAAGAAGGAATTAACTCGATTGGTACATTTGTAGCTGATAGATACAAGAATCTTGAAGAGATTAGTACTTTAAGAGACGAGAATCAAAAATTAAAAGAAAAGGTGGCTGAGCTTCAGCTTGAGGTCAAGAATATAGAATCTGACCAAAGAGAGTTAAAGGAACTAAGAAAGCTTTATAAGCTTGATCAGACCTATGAATCTTATGAGACCGTTGGAGCTAGAGTTATTTCAACTGATTCAAGCAACTGGTACAATACCTTTGTCATTGACAAAGGTGCAGAAGATGGTATTGAAGTCAATATGAATGTCATTGCAGATAGTGGACTGGTAGGTATTGTCTACAACGTTGGCAAGAATTATTCCAATGTTAGATCAATTATAGATGACACATCATCTGTAAGTGCCATGTTTGAGACAACTGCTGATAACTGTATCGTAAACGGTGACTTAAAGTCAATTGAAAACGGCTTCATCACGGTAAGTCATATATCTAAAGATGCTAAGGTTAACGAGGGTGATGTTCTTGTAACAAGTAATGTAAGTTCTAGATTCTTATCTGGTATTACGATTGGTTATATTAGCGACATCACAATTGATAATAATGGTTTAACTAAGTCAGGCAAGGTTACTCCTGTTGTTGATTTTAAGCATTTGCAGGAGGTTTTAGTAGTCACAACCACCAAGGATGACGGAAATGAATAAGGTTATATTTCGTTTTCATTGAAAGGAAGATATATGAAACGTTTAATTATCGTAACTATACTTATACTTATTAGTTATCTGCTTGAAGTTTCTGTGTTTAGTTATTTTAAAATGGCGGGAATCGTCCCTAATATAATGCTTATTTTAGTCGTTTCATTTGCTGTAATGAGAGGCAACATGGAAGGCATGCTTATCGGTTTTTTTAGTGGATTGATTCTTGATGGATTTAGCGGAGAAATTATCGGCTATTACGCATTAATTTTTTTGGTTATAGGTTACCTAAATGGTTTCTTTCAACCTTTAATTTACTCTAATAATATGATGCTTCCGCTGATATTAGTTTTAGTTAGTAGTTTAGTATATAATTTTATAATTTATTTCTTCAGTTTTATGTTTAGAAATAAGTTAGACATTGAGTTTTACACCATGCATGTGATGATCCCAGAGACGGTGTATACGTTTTTTATTGCGATATTTTTGTATAACTTCTATTACTATATTAATCACAAGTTAGAGGTTATTGAAAAAAGGAGTTCGATTTAAGTGCTTGAAGATATTAAAGCTAGCATACTTAATTTCATAAAACATAGGTTATTTGCGCTTAGTGTTATCTTTATATTCTTAATGCTTATACTTGTTTATAGATTATTTGACCTTCAAATAATCAATGGTCAGGACTATCAGGATAACTTTACCATTACTAGTAAGAAGACTATTATGACTAATGGCCAGCGTGGTAATATTTATGATGTTAACGGTAACTTAGTTGCTTATAACCAGCTTACTTATTCATTGACATTTACTAATGATGACAAGATTAGTGATAAGGCTTTAAGTCTTGGAATTAGTGAGAATTCAATTAAGAATGAAATCATTAACCAGATGATAGATATACTAGAAAAAAATGGTGACTCTATCGTCAACAGTTTTGAGATTAGAAGAAACAAAAAGGGTACCTATTATTTTAAGTCCAGCAATGAGTCTACAGTCTTAAACTTCAAAAAGGAAGTATATAAAACTACTGTAGATAAGCTTACGCCTATTCAAAAGATTTCTTCTGCTGAAGATGTATTTAACTATCTTAAGTCTGAAGATTTTTTTAATGTTTCTGATGTCTATGATGAAGAGAGAGCTTATAAGATAGTTGCTATTAGATATTTATTATATATGAATAGATATAACCAGTATGTGCCTGTTACTGTAGCTATGGATATTTCTGATGAGAGTGTAGCTGCAATTAAGGAAGCTTCTAATGAACTATATGGCGCTAACATAGAAATTGATTCTATGAGAAAATATAAATACGCTCCATATTTGTCATCAATTATTGGATATACAGGTATCATTTCTGAGGATGAAAAAGAAGATTACAATTCTGAACTAGATGATAATGATAAATATTATGGCAATGAGATTGTCGGCAAGGCTGGACTAGAACAGAAATACGAGAATATTTTACGTGGCAAGAGTGGTAGCGAGACTATTTATGTAGATAATATGGGGCGTATATTACAGACTGATGAGAAAGAAACTGTTGATTCTAAAGCGGGTAATGACCTTTATTTGTCAATAGACGCAGAGCTTCAAAAGACTTGCTATGAAACACTTGAAAAACATATGGCTGGTATCATTCTTAAGTATTTTCAAAATACTAATGTTAAGACTACTACTAAGCCAATTAATATAACTACAACCGAAGTTTTCTTTGCTTTATTTAACAACAATTTAATTGATATGAGTCATATGAACTCTAAAAAGGCAAGTTCTACCGAGAAAAGTGTTTATAATAAGATAAATAGTTCTAAGTCAACTAAACTAAAGACTATCAAAAATGAGCTCTTGTCTAAGAGAACTAAGGAATCATCTTTGTCTGATGAGTATCAGAATTATATGCTATACATTTACAAATATATGTGTGACGAAGGTATAATTAGTGGTACTGATATAGATAGCAACGATTCTACTTATAAACAGTGGAAAAATGATGAGATTGCTTTAGGAGATTTTCTTGAGTATGCTATTCACATGTCATGGATTGATAATTCTAATTTTAAATTATCCACTGACTACTATGATACTGATGAAATGATGTCTGCCTTGGCCAATTACATTTGCGACTCCTTGATTGATGATGAAGAGTTCTCTAAGATGGTATTAGAGTATTTGATTGATGATGGCAGTGTGTCTGGTACAGATTGCTGTAAGATACTTTTTGATCAGGGTGTCCTTAACAAGGATAAAGATGAGGATTATGAGAATCTCAATTCTGGTATGATATCAGCTTTTGACTTTATGAGAAAAAAGATTAACAATTTAGAGATTACTCCAGCTAATTTAGCCCTTGATCCATGCTCTGGTTCAATTGTTGTAACGGATACCAAAACAGGCAAGATTAAAGCTTTAGTTTCTTATCCTAGTTATAACAACAATAAATTAGCTAACGGACTAGACGAGGATTATTATTCAAGCTTGATTTCTGATAAAACATCACCTTTCTTAAATAGAGCAACACAGTCATCACTTGCACCAGGTTCAACATTTAAGATGGTTGCAGCTTCAGCTGGTCTTATGGAAAATGTTATAAGCATCGGAGAGAAGATTAATTGTAAAGGTATTTACGACGTTGTTAATCCTTCACCTAAGTGTTCTATATGGCCTGGAAGACATGGTAAACTCGATGTTTGTGGCGCTATTGAGAATTCATGTAATGTTTTCTTCTTTGAAGTTGGATATAGGCTTGCTCAAAAGCCAGATGGCAACATAGACAATGAACAGGGCTTAAAGAAACTATCTAAATACGCAGCAATGTATGGACTTGATTCTACTTCAGGTGTTGAATTAGATGAGGTTAATCCTCATTTGTCTGATCAGGATGCAATAAGATCAGCAATCGGTCAGGGTAGCAATTCATTTGCACCCGTGCAGCTATCAAAATATGTTTCTGCCGTTGCTAATGGTGGTAAATGCTATAACTTATCTATACTTGATAAGCAGACTAATAGTGATGGTGAGACAATTAAAGAGTATGAGCCTGATATATATAGCGATGTTGAATTAAGAGCTGATGTGTGGAGCCAGATTCACGAAGGTATGTACAATGTTGTAAATGGCGATAGTCACGGTGCGGATTTTGAAGATCTTTACACTAAGATTGCTGGCAAGACTGGTACAGCGGAAGAGGATTCCACTCGTTCTGCACATGCCTTGTTTGTTTCTTATGCGCCATATGAGAATCCAGAGATTTCTATTACTGTAGTTATTCCTAATGGATACGCTTCATCATATTCGATGATGGTTGCTCATGACATTTATGCATACTATTTCCATGATGAGGAGCTAAAAGCTGCCGAGGAAGAGGCTAAAGAAAACGAAGACGGCAATGATAATCAGTCCAATACTGCTGATGATAACGATGAGAATGATGATGAACAAGAAGCTGTCACACCAACCAATAACAATGTAGATGACAGATAAGATTAAAGAGGTGATATTTTGAGCCAAGCTGTTGTAATAAAAGGAAATAAATACGGAATTACTCTAGCTCTAGACAAGGATATGCCTTTTGATGAGCTTCTAGATAAGATCAAAAAGAAATTTAATGCATCCGCTAAATTTTTTGATACAAAAGAGGAGCTTGCCATTTGTTTTGAGGGTAGAGAGCTTAATACTGAGGAGCAGACAACTATACTTGATATTATTGACGAAGAAGTAACTGCTCATTTTGGAGTTATTATTGAGAATAGCGAATTGATAGATCAGATTTTTAAGGCCAAGCTTAAGGGCGAGGAGCTTATAGAGGAAGACGAAGAATCTGATGAAGTGGAAGAGACTAAGGATGAATCAGAGGATAAGATCGAACTAATCTCTAAAGACAATGTATCTGTCATTCCTACTCACGCACCAAAAGGAACTACCGGCTCAATTGACAACGTTTCATCCAATGTTAAAGAGATTGAGGTAAGCGATGATTTAGGTCATTTTTATAGAGGAACCTTAAGATCTGGCCAGTCAATAGAATTTGCATCAAGTATTGTTGTTATAGGAGATGTCAATCCTGGAGCTAAGGTTATTGCAAAAGGTAATATAATAGTTATTGGAAGTCTAAAAGGAGCAGCTTATGCTGGAGTAAACGGCAATAAGAATTCATTTATAATTGCACTTGATATGGATCCGATGCAGCTAAGAATTGGCAACTTATATGCAAGAAGCCCAGATTCTAAAGGCTTCCTAAAGAAGAAAAAACATGCTGTTCAGCAAATGCAGATAGCCTATGTAGAAGGTGATAACATTTACATTGAGCCTATCAATCGAACAGTATTAAATACAATAATATATTAATCCGCAGTAAGCGGGAATGGAGGATAATTTTATGTCAGAAGTTATTGTTATCACGTCGGGTAAAGGCGGGGTTGGTAAAACTACAACTACAGCTAATGTAGGTACCGGACTTGCTAAGCTCAACAAGAAGGTTGTTTTGATCGATACAGATATCGGTCTTAGAAACCTTGATGTTGTAATGGGATTAGAAAACAGAATAGTTTACAATCTCGTTGATGTTATCGAGGGTAACTGCCGTATTAAACAGGCACTTATCAAGGATAAGAGAGTAGACAATCTCTATCTATTACCTTCAGCTCAGACTAGAGATAAGACCTCAGTTAATCCTGAGCAAATGAAAAAACTTGTGGCAGACCTAAAGAGCGAAGGCTTTGATTACATTTTACTTGACTGTCCTGCTGGAATTGAGCAAGGCTTTAAGAACGCTATTGCAGGTGCTGATAGAGCTTTAGTTGTAACTAATCCAGAGGTTTCTGCAATCAGAGACGCCGATAGAATTATCGGTCTATTAGAGGCCAATGAAATGAAAAAGACAGACCTTATCGTTAACAATATCCGCATGGATATGGTAAAAAAGGGAGATATGATGTCTATGGATGATGTAGTAGAGATTCTTGCAATTTCTATTATCGGTTGCGTTCCATTTGATGAGAGCATTGTTATATCTACCAATAACGGTGAGCCTTGTGTAGGTGATTCATCACTTGCTGGTCAGGCATATCTTAACATATGTAAGCGTATAACTGGCGAGGAGGTTCCTTTCCTTGATTTGGATAAGAAGGGCTTCTTAAAGAAACTTAGCGGTATTTTTAAGAAATAGGAGGGTATAGGAAATGACTATTTTAGATAAATTTTTCAAAAAACAAACCCCTGCTAACAACGCTAAGGGGCGTTTACAAATGATGCTCGTCACAGACAGAGCTAATTGTTCTCCAGAAATTATGGAGTCAATCAAGAGAGATATTATGGAAGTTCTTTCTAAATATGTTGAGATTGATCAGGAGAAACTAGATATTCAGATTAACCAATCTGGAGCAGATACCGATAACGGTTCTGTACCTGTTCTTCTTGCTAATATCCCTATTAAAAGCATGAAGAATCGTAAGAATTAGGAGTTTTTTAATATGCTTAAAACATACCAATTGCGTAATTACAATTTCACATTGGTTGTGTTGGTTTTGTTGCTGAGTACTATGGGTGTTATATTCATCAATATTGCGGATCCATCATTTACGGCTAAGCAGATACTAGGAATAGTTATAGGTCTTAGCGTAATGGTCTTTTTCTCGCTCTTTGATTATAATACCTTATGTAAGTTTTGGTGGGTAATATATATAGTCAATTGCATTGTCCTGTTGATGGTAAAATTAGTAGGATACGAGGTAAACGGTGCTAAGAGATGGTTTAAGATTCCCAAATTTGGTACCTTACAGCCCTCGGAATTTGCTAAGATTGCAATGATTATATGTATTGCTATATTTCTAGAAAAACACAAGGATGACCTTAACAGGCTAAAAACCTTAGCCTTATTAGGTGTATTGTGTGCGATACCTGTTTTACTTATAGCAATAGAAACTGACCTTTCTACAAGTCTTGATTTAACAATCATTTTGCTTGCTATGATATTTGTCGGTGGCTTAAGCTACAAGATTATCATCACTGTGATTGCTATTTTTGTCCCCATAATATGGGGCCTGCTATATTATATAGATCACGCCAAAAATGTTATATTACTTAAGGATTATCAGGTTAATCGTATCAAAACCTTTTTACATCCATCTGACGATTTATCTGTTGACGGCGCTTTGCAGCAGAAAAATTCAGTTATGGCGATAGGCTCTGGAATGCTTAATGGCAAGCAGTGGGATCAGGCAAGCGTCACAGTTAGTGATGCCAATCTTGTATCAGAGCAGCAGACCGACTTCATTTTCTCTATTATCGGTGAGAGATTTGGTTTTATTGGTTGTATTATTGTTATTGCATTTTTGTTGCTTATAATGTTACAATGTATAAGGATAGCTAGAAAGGCTAAGAACACTTCCGGAATGTTAATAGCAACTGGTTTGGCGTCTATGATTTGTTTTCAATCATTTATTAATATAGCTGTTGCGACGCAAATGTTACCTAATACAGGATTGCCATTACCATTTTTGAGTTATGGTTTAAGTTCATTATTAAGCCTTATGACTGGAATTGGAATTGTCTTAAATGTTGGTCTTCAAAAGAGAAAGTACTAGGGGGTGTACACATGAATATTGGACTTATTGCTCATGACGCTAAGAAGAAGCTTATGCAGAATTTGTGTATAGCTTATCGTGGTATATTATGCCACCATGATTTATATGCAACTGGTACAACTGGACGATTAATTGAGGAAGTTACTAATCTTACAGTACATAAGTATCTTGCGGGGCATTTAGGTGGAGAGAAGCAGATTGGCTCTCAGATTGCACAGAATCAGATTGATATGATTATATTTTTAAGGGATCCTGAGGCACATAACGGTCACGAGATTGATGTCAACAATGTCTTGCATTTGTGTGACATGCACAATATCCCTCTTGCTACTAACCTTGCAACGGCGGAAATGCTTATCAAAGGATTAGAGAATGGTGATCTTGATTGGAGAGAGCTTTATAAATAATAATCTTGGGGCGATTATTCGTCCCATTTTTTAAGGAGTTTTTATGTTTTTGTCTTTTAAGAAATTAATCGCAGTCCTTATGACATTTGCTCTTTTGTTATGTTTCAATGGCTGTGATAAGAAGAAACTAACTAATGCTTATATTAATTATCAGGCTAATAATAACTCTATGATTGCTGGGTCAGTAGTAAGTGAAGAAAGTGTAAAACAGGTTGAGTCTTTTGCTAATAATATAGCTGTATTACCAGAAGGCTTTAAGAATTCATTTGACTTAAATGACGTAGATAACAAGGCTGAGTTATTACTTGTAAATGATGAGAGTAATGAAGTATTATACTCGCTAAACTCAATGGAAGAGACGGCCAATGCCAGTACTACCAAGCTTTTAACCTCATATATAGCTCTTAAAGAGCTTGATATGAACGAAGTGGTTACTGTAAAAAATGATATTATTCTTGAGGAAGGAGCCGTATCTATTTATTTAAGGCCCGGAGACCAGATTAGTGTAAATGACCTTATGCATGGGCTTTTACTTGCCTCTGCTAATGACTGTGCTGTTGTGTTAGCTGAAGCTGTAAGCGGAAGTGTTGAGAATTTTGCCAAGCTTATGAATAAGACTGCAAAAGAGCTTGGGGCTACACATTCTCATTTTATGAATCCACACGGATTAGATGCAGATGGGCATTATTCATGTGCTTATGATTTGTATTTGTTCTTAAAGCACGATTTAGAAATAGAAGAGTTTAATAATATTGTTGCCAAAAAGGAATACGAAGTTCAGTATTATAGAGATGGCGAGGTAATTAAAATCCCCGTTAACACAACTAACAAGTATATAAACGGTGAGGTAACTGTTCCTGATAATTTTACAATAATTGGTGGCAAAACAGGTACAACAACTAACGCAGGGCATTGTCTTACACTATCTGCTTATAATTATAACAATGAAAGAGTAATTGCTATTGTTCTAAATACAACTGATGTTGATACATTATATAAGACAATGACTGAATTGATAACAGAGAATGGGACAAGTTAAAACTAATATAGTTTGATATAAGTATACATAACTTTATTATGTATACTTATTTGTTTTTTTAGCTTTTTTTATTAAAATATGTTGTGTTTATTGAACTTAAGTGATACAATATATTGTGATATTTTGTGTATTTTATATTTAGGGAGCTTAATATGGCAGGCAATAACAAAAGAAAGAGAAGAAAGAGACCTGCGACTAAGCATTATAGAATTAACACTGCTACAGTAATAGCTATTGTTATACTTGCTTATTTTATAGCGAGAGTTGCTATGACTATATCTAAACCAAAGATATCTACATATGAAGTCACAGCGCAAAGGATTAATGATACTATTTCTACTAAGGCGTTAGCTTTAAGATCAGAACATGTAGTTAATATCGACCAGGCGGGGTACGTTATATATTATGTTGCTGACAAGGAGCGTGTGGGTGTTAATTCTAATGTATATGCTATAGACAGTACAGGTAGCGTTAATTCTCAACTATCTGCAGAAGAGGATAGTATAGCTATATCTGATGATGATTACATTGATTTGAAGAATCAGATTACAGATTATAAAAATGCTTATAAAGATAGTGAGTACTCTACAATTTATGACTTTAAGTACTCATTAGACAATAACATAATGGAAATCATGAATGATTCTATCATAAAGAAGATCAACAAGCTTACTTCTGAAGGCATTATTTCTGACAGCCTTCTTAAGAAAAAAGCCTCTGAAACAGGTGTTGTATCATATTGCTATGACGGAATGGAAAACTTAACTGTTGATAATGTCAGTCCTGATTCATTTAATCACACTGACACTAGTATGACACAGATAAGAAGTTCCGATATATATGATGCTAATACTCCTGTTTATAGGCTTGTTAATTCAGAAGAATGGCAACTTGTTATGGAGCTTACCAAGGATCAATATGATAAAATCAAAAAAGAAGAGTTTTTATCTGTCAAATTTCTAAAGGATGATTTAACTGTAGAAAGAGCATGTGAGTTCTTTGAAAGAGGCGGTGGCTATTTTGTATCATTATCCTTTAATAAATATATGGAAAGATATATGGATGACAGATATCTTGATGTTGAGATAATAATTGATTCTGTTAAAGGTCTTAAGATACCTAATTCAAGTGTTTTGACAGAAGAATTATATTCTATCCCTATGAAATACAGTACTATGGCTGATGAGGCTGTATCTGGTGTTACCTTTAACAAGATTGTTAAAGATGATAATGGTTATTACGAGACTGTTGCATTTGCACCTACTATATGCTATGTGGATAATAAGCATGACTTATACTATGTCAGCTCTGTTGATGTATCAGCTGGTGACCAAATAATATATACACCTTCTGATACAAAAGATAAAGATGATGAAGAAGATAATAAAATTAAAAATGGCGACGGTGAGATATATACAATTTCTAAAAAGAAAGAGTTTAAGGGTGTATTTCTTATAAATAAAGGCTTTACTCAGTTTATAGTTATTAATTCTCTATATGAAGCGGATGATTTTTGTATTGCAGAGGACAACAATTTATACGGTATTTCTCAATACGACCATATTATTCTTAATCATTCGTCTATTGGAGAAGGCCAGAATATATATTAGTTAGGAAGTGAGAACTGTGATTAAGGCACAGTTAAAGGATGTAGAAGATAGGATTAATGAAGCCTGTTTAAGAGCTAATCGTGATCCTAAGGATGTTACTTTAATTGCTGTTAGCAAGACAAAACCACTTAGTGATTTAGAGCAGGTTTTAGATTCAGGAGTTATAGAATTTGGTGAAAATAAAGTTCAGGAGCTTGTTGATAAGTATGAACATATTAAATCACCTGTTCATTGGCATATGATTGGACATTTGCAGACCAATAAAGTCAAGTATATAGTTGATAAGGTTGAAATGATTCATTCCGTTGATTCTTTTAAGCTTGCTAGTGTTATTTCAAAAGAGGCAAGTAAAAAGAATGTTACTGTCAACATTTTAATCGAGGTAAATGTTGCCAAAGAAGAATCCAAATTTGGAATTACTCTTGATGAAGTTAAGGATTTAGTCACTGAGATTTCAAGCTTGCCTAACATTTCAATAAAAGGTTTGATGACTATTGCTCCATTTGTTGATAATCCAGAGGATAACAGAATGGTCTTTAGGTCTCTTTATAATATGGCTCAAGAAATTAAAGCCTTAAATATAGACAATGTTTCTATGGATGAACTATCTATGGGAATGACCAACGATTTTGAGGTCGCAATCGAAGAAGGTGCAACCTTTGTAAGAGTTGGTACTGCAATATTTGGAACACGCAATTATAACATATAAAGGAGAGATTATAAAAATGGGAAAATTTTGGGCAAACCTATTAGACAATATGGGTATTAATGATAGTGAATTCGATGATGATTACGATATCGAAGAGGAAGAGTTTGACGAAGCACCTAAGTTGTCTAATGGACTTTTTGGAAAAAAGAAAAAGGATGATTACGAAGAGGAAGAAGAGGTCTTTAACAAGACATATTCATCTAAACCACAGGCAAGAGAGGCTGCTCCACAGGCTAAGACTACAACATTTAGGCCTAGATCAACCTCAACTCCTTCTTATCAGAGTTCATCTAGTAATAGCAGAGTAAAGGTTGTTCCATTAAGTAATGCACCTATCAATTATATTTATATAATTAAAACCTGTGACTTAATTGAACGTAAGGCTATTATGAATCTATTGATTGAGGGTAAAACTGTTATATTAAATCTTAATGGCAATAACATTCCTAACGCTCAGCGTATTATTGATAGTATTGGAGCTTGTTGTTACACATTAGATGGTTCATTAAGACAGATTTCATCATACGTATTTATTGCTGCACCAAGTAATGTTGATATCAGTGGTGATTTTTACCAGCAGATTATTGATGGAGCAGGCGGTGTTGGAGCTGTAGATGATTTATTTATCGATTTAGCTAATCAATCATAATTATTAAGGAGGATTATATAATGTTATCGGCAGATGATATCTTAGACAAGAAGTTTGAAAAAGGTAGGGGATATGACAAGAAGGAAGTTGATGATTTTCTTCAGGAAGTATATGATTCTTACATTTTCTTGCAAAAGAAGAATATTGAACACGAAGATCAGATAAGAACACTTAACAGTGGATTACAGCACTATAAGGCTATTGAGGCATCACTTCAAAAGGCTTTGATATTAGCTGAGAAGACTGCAGATGAGACTATCCAGACTGCTAAGCTTAAGGCTGACAGTATTATTAGAGAGGCTGAGAATAAGGCTGCTATGTATACAGCTGATTCTCATTCTGAGTTAGAGGCAGTTCATGGCAAGACTATCGGTCTTATGCAGGAATATGTTAGATATAAGGCTCAGTTTAACAAGCTTATTCAGGAACAGATTGAGCTATTAAACGGTTCTCGTTTTGAGATTCAAACTGATGATTTATTAGCATTTCAAAAGATTAGTGAAGGCGTTTCTACCGATGCTATGGATACGGTTCCACTTCCTGCATCTGAAACCCCATCTCCTAAGGTTAATTTTTCTGATGTAACAGAATCTGATACCAACTATGAATCAGCAATCCCCGAGAAGCCTGACAGTGTTGAAGTGTTTAAGGGATATAAGGCTGACGGAGAAATGAATAGTTTAGACTACTTAAATGCAGCAGAACGTCTTAACGAGGAAGCTCTTAACGATGGTGATGATAAATGAACTGTAGATGATATAGTTAGTAATTATATAAATAAGAAAGATTTTTAGTATTATATAGTAAACGTATTTTACGTTTACTATATTTTTTAGGAGGATAATATGACCTTAGATGTTACAATGGACAATTCGCTACTCACAGTTAATTACGACTCTAAGCCTTGCTATGATATAGCATTTGAAAATAACTTTGATAATCTGCTTAATATGATGTCTAAAGCTATTGATTTAGATGGTATTAAGGTTTGTATTGTTTCTGATAGCAATGTTTCAAACTATTATCTAGATGAGGTTAAATCTATACTTAGTCCTGCTGTTAGCCTAGTTACTGACTTTGTTTTTAATGCGGGCGAGGCTTCTAAGAATCTTGATATTGTAAGATCTTTATACACCCATCTAATCGAGAATAATTTTGAGAGAAGAGATATTTTAGTTGCTCTAGGTGGTGGCGTTGTAGGTGATTTGACAGGATATGCTGCTGCAACTTATTTAAGAGGAGTTAACTTTGTTCAAATACCAACCAGCCTCCTTTCTCAGGTTGATAGTTCAATTGGCGGTAAGACAGGTGTTGATTTCGATTCATATAAGAATATGGTCGGTGCATTTCATATGCCTAAGCTTGTTTATATTAATATCTCGACATTAAAGAGCTTAAAAAAACGCGAATACTTATCAGGCATGGGTGAAATTGTAAAGTATGGAATTATTAGAGATAGTGTATTTTTTGACTGGGTAGTTGAGCATGCCGATAAGATAAAGAGCTTAGACATAGATACTGTTAAAGCTATGGTTTATAGAAGCTGCGACAATAAGAGAGAAGTAGTTGAAGAGGACCCTAAAGAGCATGGAATAAGAGCCTATTTAAACTATGGACACACTCTAGGTCATGCAATAGAAAAGCTTTCAAACTTTAGTTATTTACACGGTGAATGTGTTGCTATTGGTGGAATATTAGCCGCTGAGATTTCTAAGGATTTAGGACTAATTGACGAGGATTGTGTTAATAAGATTAAGGAAGCATATTATTTATTTGACTGCCCTGATATAACTGAATATGATGTATCAAAGGTTGTTAAGACAACTAAATCTGACAAAAAAATGTCAGCAGGCAAGATTAAATTTATTCTTATTAAATCTATTGGTGATGCATTTATTAGCCGCGATGTTAGTGACGAAGAAATGACAAAGGTCTTGGAGGAATATAAAAATGCCAAAGGATGATAAGCTGTCTAAAGCATTTGTAATTAGCAGTATTATTGCATTTGCATTGCTTTATTTCATTGACAGAATTACTAAGGTCTTAGTTAGTATAAAGCTTAAGGACAACGAACCTGTTAAGCTTTTTAACGATTATTTTGAGCTTTTTTATCTTGAAAACAAAGGCGCTGCATGGGGAATTCTTAACGGCAAGGTGTGGTTACTTATTGTATTTACTGCATTGGTTATTTGCATTTTAATATTTTTTTATATGAGAATTCCGTCTAGTTCTCGATATAATCTGTTAAAAATATCTAGTTTACTTATTATTTCAGGCGCAGTTGGCAATTTGTATGACAGAATCAGATACAATTATGTGGTTGATTTTTTATATGTTAAAATAATTGATTTTCCTGTATTTAATATAGCTGATTGTTATGTAACTGTAGGAGCAATTTTGCTTGTCATTTGTTTATTGTTTGTCTACAAGGATTCTGAGCTTGGCTTTTGGTTTCTAAATAATAAATCGGAGGAATAGTATGTCTGATGATTCAAGAAATTATCAATTTAAAATAGAATCAAATGATAGTCGAATTGATAGTTTTTTATCAAAAGAGATTCCTGATTGTTCTAGATCCTACATTCAAAAGCTTATTAGTGACAATAATGTTTTGGTAAATGATAAATCAACTAAAGCTAACTACAAATTAAAAGCCGGTGATATTATTGATGTCACAATACCAGAGCTTGTTGATCTCTTAATTGAAGCAGAGGATATTAAGCTTGATATAGTTTATGAAGATGATGACATAATAGTTATTAATAAACCTAAAGGTATGGTTGTTCATCCTGCTGCTGGACACTCTTCAGGCACTTTAGTAAACGCCTTAATATATCACTGTAAAGACGATTTAAGTGGTATAAACGGTGAATTAAGGCCAGGGATTGTCCATAGAATTGATAAGGATACTACAGGTCTAATTGTAGCCTGCAAAAATGACAACGCTCATAGATTTATTGCTGATCAGCTTGCAGTCCACTCAATTACAAGACGTTATCATGCAATAGTATATGGCAATATTAAAGATGACGAAGGCGTTATCAATGCTCCGATATATAGGCATCCCAATGACAGAAAGAAAATGGCTGTTGTTCCTAACGGAAAAAAAGCTATAACTCACTATAAAGTATTAAAGCGATTTGGAGACTTTACATATATTGAATGTGAACTTGAAACCGGAAGAACACACCAAATCAGAGTACATATGGCTTATATTAAACACCCTTTGCTTGGTGATGATATATATGGACCTAAGGCTAAAAAGTATAATTTAGAAGGACAATGCCTGCATGCTAAAACACTAGGCTTTATTCATCCTTCTACAAAGGAGTATATTGAGTTTGATTCTGAACTTCCTGAATATTTTTCTAATTTACTAAAAATGCTTTAAATAAGGGTTGATACTATGTTCTATAACTATGTAAAGCAAACGCATAATAAAGGTATAATTGATAGCATTGCTTTTAATAACAAGCGCTACAAATATGATAGTTCTGGTTATGAGGGAGCTAGTGAGTATATTGCCTCTAATTTGCTTTCTCAAACTAATATCAAAGACTATGTATCCTATACTATAACTATCTTTAAGAATAACGGTGAAGAAAGGCTTGGCTGTTATTTTGATGATTTTGTAGGAGAGAAGACCTTATTTAGTCCTCTTAATTTTATCTATTTTAATAATATATTCAGGCGCAATCTTAAAGAATGTCTTAAATTATTAGATAAAGTTGTTCCTGGCGCTGGCATTTTCTACACTCAAATGCTTGAATTTGACAGATTTATATTAAACACAGATAGATACTTTCACAATATGTGTATGCTTGAAAATGAAGATAATAGCTTTTCTTTGGCCCCTCTATATGATAATTCATATTCATTTCTCTTAGATGCATTTATGTCTAAAAGGCCTAAAACACACTGTTCTAGCGATGAATTTAGAGCGAGTCTTTCTTCTAAACCCTTTTATGATGACTTTGACAGGCAGGTTAATACGGCTATAGATTTATATGGAAGCCAGCTTAAAATCAAGAAGAATTTAAGCATATCTGACGAAGTTAAAGAAACTGTTGCCGGTTTTTATGGTGATGAAATAGTAATGTGGATTGAGAGGTTTATAGAAGAACAAAAAGATAGATATGGTGAATACTTAATTTTAGACTAATTTATGACAGGAGCAGCCTATGAAGCATAGAAAATACATAACATTTGATGAAATGATTCAAATACTTGAAATATCAGAAGATGAACTAAATGAATTAGTTAATTCTCCTGGTTTTCCAATTGAAAAGGATCCTTATGGTCATATATCCATCCCTAAGTACGCATTCTTTAATCATTTGGCCAAATGTGCGGTTCCGTCTGTCTTAGCCTCAAATAAGAATAAATAGTATCTTATAGCTTTAGGTTATAATACACAATAGATTAATTTTATATAAATTACTTGCTTGGTAATAATGTTGTAGAATAAATATCATTTTAAAATTTTTTCTCACAAATTCACTAAAATTAGTTGAACCTAGCCTAAATAAATAGTATAATAAGTTAGTAACGGGAATCATTTCTCCTGTTATAGTTCTAATTAAGGAGGCATGTGGTATGATTTTTTCAGATTCAGATGATGGAGTTATCGATTTGAATGAAATTGAAGAAGATGATGATGGAGTTCTTGATCTAAACGAGCTTGAAGAGGATGAGACCAAGGATACCAAAAAGAAATCCAAGAAATCTAAGAAGAGCGAGGAGGATAAAGGTAACATGACCAAAGAACAAAAAGCTGCATTCAAAAAAAGAGAGGCTGCTATATTAGACGCAGAGCTCGGTTTTACTAAAACTATTTTAGAAGACGATGATTTTGATAATGAGTATTACAAGGCTAATATCAAGTTCTTACTTGATGTAGCAGAGAAATATAAGAAAACCTTATTAAAGGATGAGTAATAGTATAGTGTAATAAATTAAGCAGGGGTTTTAAATCCCTGCTTATTTATAAATTTATAAGAAGACTATTTGTTGACATAATATTGTTACGTTAACCGTTTGTTTTTATAATTACATAAATATATTATGTTAACTAG
>JAIKVP010000013.1 GCA_024685635.1 Lachnospiraceae bacterium | reverse complement strand
AGCAATTCTTGCTTTCTCGATAACATTTCTCATATATCTGCCATTACCAAAATCATCAATTCTACGCGCATCATCGGCAATAGCTCTTATTTTGTTCTCAGCTCCTTCATCCAATATCAGCCCCATCTGAGTTGCTATATGCATAGCTATCTTGCACAATTCATCACAATTATAGTCTTCAAAATGAATATAATGAGCAATACGCGATCTAAGCCCCGGATTCTTGTTTAGGAACCCTTCCATCTTATCAGGATAACCTGCAAAGATCACAATCACTTCATCCCTATGATTCTCCATTTCCTGAACAATCGTGTTAATAGCTTCATCACCATACGATCCATTACGATCATCCACAAGAGAATACGCCTCATCAATAAAAAGCACACCACCAATGGCCTCCCTAAAGCGTTTCTTTATTATACTAGCAGTCCAACCGACATATTTGCCAACCAAGTCTCCTCTACCAACTTCAATCATTTGTCCTCTTGATAATATATTATTATCTCTAAGTATTCTGGCAAATAATCTCGCCACAGTAGTTTTAGCCGTCCCCGGATTGCCGGTAAACACCATATGATAACATAATGAATCTGTACGCATTCCCTTATCCTTAAAAATCTTCTGAGCCTTATAATTATCTAAAGCACTGTTTATAACTTTTTTAGCTGAATCTAAGCCAATCATAGACATCAACTCATCATACGCTGTTCCTTTAGGTTTCTCATCTTTAACAGAAGCTTTAACGCTTGAGATGTTCTTATACTGCGTGTATACGCTGCTCTTCAATTTTGCCCTGTACCACACATCGAATATTTCATCCAATTCAGAAACTAAGTATTCTTTGTCTATATCGATACTTTTAATCAGTTTGGAATCTGTACGGATCTTAAATGATTTAGCTCTCTCTTTAAAATATGCTATCGCTCTCTCATTGTCGGCTCTTCGCTCTTTAAATTCAACAAATGTGCAATTCCCCATACTATTATAAACCATTTTCCTTAGTTGCTCACATTCTAGCGGAAAACATATAACAGTCAAAACATCAAGGCAGTTTTTTCTTATCACACTACACAGTTCATCTATGTAATAATAATCTCCCTTGGCTTCATAGTCTTCTATATCTATAGCGTCTGTAAAATCAAGAACAATCGCACCTCCGGAGCAACTCTTATAGAGTTTATCAATAAAAGATTTACTGAAACGAATATCAGATTCAAGACTGACTAAACAATATCTTTTACTATTAAGACGTCCTACGTCATAAAGCGCTTGAATCAACAGCTCAATACTTTTGTATTCTGTATCTTCATCATCACACTCAATAATATAGTTTACCGGATGACCATATGACTTTCTGGCGCCTACACCATCATATATTCTATCTAACTCCTCAATCAATGTGTCTCTAGTAAAACATTCATTAACAGACTTATAAATATAATCCCTATTTCGATGTCTGATCAAATACTCATCAAACTGTATTATGTTTCTACGCCCGACTAAAGTATCCAATCCGTATTGTCTAAGCACTTCATCATCGTTATATATATACTCATTATGATCTGCATTCCTTAACATATTGCTTATATCATGCAAAATAGTTTCTCTGATGTCAATGTCATCAACCGTTATCTTATTCGCCTTAATAAATCTGTTAATATACTCCTCTCCATCAGTATTATCAATAATAATCATTCCAAATCGATACTGATTTTCGTTAACGCTGTTTAAAAACAAATATCCTTTGTCACTTGTTTTTTCTGAATACTTTTCACATTTTTGAGCAATGCACGTTCCCTTTTCTTTGTTGTATCTTTTCAGTGACAACATATTCTTTGGAATCTCTTCTTCATCTACCACAACATTATTTATTAACATTTCAATACTATAAAACTTCATAGGCTACCTCCGTTCTTTTCTTCACACAACTTATACTTCCTTGCTTCTGTTTAGATACTACCAAAAGGGATGCGCATAATTATGCACATCCCACGTTTTATAATAAGATAAACAAAAAACACAATGTATAAAGGAGGGCTATGTTATGGATAATAAATATATCAGTAGATTTGTAAACTCTAAAACAATAAGAAAGCATCTCAACAGAATTGGTTATCAATTTACAACACTGCAGTATGCATATCTCATTTGGCAATGTAAGACGTTAACAATAGCAGAGAAGCATAATGAATGGAATAAAATGATTAAGACAACCACAGATTGTTCTTATTCATCAAAAGCATTTCCGGACAATACAAGTTTTCACGAGTTAGTCTCAGATTATATCGTTGCCGAGGACAAACTTATCAATCGTTTTAAGCAGCCGGAACCAAACACATTTTACGACTGTGAGATCTATGAATATGACACCTGGGAATCTTACAACGGTTACTACAATACATATGACAACTGCATATGCTGGGATTACGCAACCGAGAACAATTACAAGTTTAATATAACCAAGCATTATATTGACAACGCAGAATGCTACAGTTCATACATCAAAGCATTTTTCAATGAAAATGGAGAAATGACGGATATCTACTGTAACAAACATGACGG
>JAIKVP010000011.1 GCA_024685635.1 Lachnospiraceae bacterium | reverse complement strand
GCTAGTGAAGATGCTTCAGATACAAGCTCAGACGATTTAGTGACAGTAACTGTGGGATCTTCATTTACAGGAACTAGATTTAATCTCACAGAGACTAGAACACTATTTGATTCTTCAGCGGTTTGTACTGATGGATTTAAGGTAGTTAGTATTCCATCTGAAACTGGATACGCATTTGCTGCTAATTCTCAGCCTATAGCAACTAGCAAAGTTACAGGTGATTCAGCTAAGATTAAACTTTCTGGTTCAGCTAAGAATACAACGCTTAAAGTTACCGTGCCAAAGAGTGTTCCTTCAGGCACAACTGCCTACTTCATTGTATGGCATAATAGCTACAATGTGTCTAATAATGAAGGCCGCAGTTATGATGGCAATGGCGTGGGATATCAGCTAATCAAGGTTACTAAAAAATAATTATCAAGGACTGGTAAGTTGACTATGAAAATGGATAGGATCATTATCAAGAGAATTATAAGTATACTTGCGGCAGCATTAATGTTTGTGTTTATGATTATAATGCTGGCGCCTACTTACAACGTTAATGATAGCGTTGACATTTGTCGACTTACCGAGTCTTTTTTTGAGGGAGATAAGGGCACTGGTGATCATTATGATGGATCTGGATTGGCTAAGGGTGAGACTGTCATTTTCTCGACCATTCTTCCTAGTGACAAGGAATACACTAGTCCTTGTATTTCTTTTATTTCTGACTTTTGTTATACCAATGTATATGTAGACGGTGAAGAGATTTTTAAGTATGGAGCTTCTGATGAGAGAAAGGGAGACTTTGTGCCTAAGAAATCTCTTTTTGTTGCTCTTCCTAAGGATTGTGCTGGCAAAGTTTTATCTGTTGAGATAACTGCGTCTATAGAAACGAATTACAATGTCAACTATTTCTACTATGGAGACAGTGATGAGGTCTCTAAATTCTTTGTTAAAAGCAGAAGATTTCCACTCTTTATGGGAATATTCGTCTGTGTATTTGGTTTCTTTATATTGATTACAATTCCAGTTTTAAGAGGTGTTCAGACAGCTATTGTAAGCATGCTCTTTCACGGACTCCTTCTTATGGATTTAGGAATATATTTCCTTGGCTATAATACTTTACTTGGATATGCTATAAATGAGTATTCAGCATCTTTACTAGAGTATGCTTCACTGTTTTATCTTCCGTTTTTAGTACAGGGTGCCATGATATTTAATGATGGTGCGAAGCGAAACAAGCTTACTTATTTTGTTATGGCTGTAGATTTTATAGCGCCTACACTGGTTTTGATCATTCATTATTCAGGCTTTATATATATACAGCAGATGGTTTCATTTTCACATATACTTATTCTTTTCCAGGGCATGTATTGTATAGTTTTTCTTATAAGATGCATCAAGAATTCAGGTCAGTATTCTGAGATTTATGGTAACAGGGTATATTCATTTATTATTGTAATTGGAGTTAATATTTTCTTTTTAACATCATACATTGATTTGGCTTCATATTATGTTATTCATTCTTTAGGTATTATTCCACAGACATCTGTAAAGGGAGCTTTTATCCTCTATGGTGCTATAGAGCTCGTTATCAGTATGGTTATTAGTTACTTCTTTCAGCATATTGCCTATATCAATGAGGATTCAATTAGAAATAACCTAGAGGGTATAGCATATAGAGATGAGCTTACTGATATTTCTAACAGAGCTTACTGTGAGCAGGTTATGGCCAGAATGACCAGAAAGAAGATGGCTTGTATGGTTGTAAGTATAGATTTAGACGGACTTAAGAAGGTAAATGATAACTTAGGCCACCAGATTGGTGACAGAATGATAAAAGGCTTTGCCGGCATACTAAAAAATGTTTATGCCAATGCTGATTTATTAGGTCGTATGGGAGGAGACGAGTTTATCGTTATAATTAAGGGCCGTGATATAGCAAGGTGTGAGGGACTGCTTGGCAAACTAAAAATGGAGATTGAACGGGCTAACAGGGATGAGACAGAATTTAAATACGCTGCTTCATGGGGATATGCAAGTAGCCACGAAGTAGATTCTACTGAGGTTAAGGATATCTACATGTTAGCAGATACTCGTATGTATATGATGAAGGATGAGCACCATCAAAGAATGGCTGAACTTTCTGCTAAGGAGGTGATGTCATGAAAAATGCTAGATTTTTTGTTTTAGGAATTATAGTGGCACTATATGTCATGACATTGGGCATACTCTTAAAGTATTCAGATAAATCTGTTATGCCTATCACAACAATAAAAAAGGTTAATATTAATATCGATGGAGTGGATTATGCAGATGCAATTGGTGGAGAGTATCTCGTTAATAAAAGCCTTAAACTCAAAAAGGGTGAGGTCCTAGAAGTATCATTTTTAATGCCTTATACGGATAGTTTGATGCTTACTGCCATGGATTTATATACTAATGAATGTTCTTATGAGATAAGCGTAGACGACAACAAAATCGCTGAGTTTTATAAGAATAAGCTGGCTAGAGGGAGTTATATAGGTTCAGATTATCAGATTGTGTCAATTCCGGAAGATATGGCTGGCAAAACTGTTAAGATTCGCTTGAGAACGTCATCTAGCTCTGTCAGCGATCCTGTGACTGATATTCATATTGGCAACAGGCTTGATTTATATAAGAGATATATATTCTCTAAGGCAATGCCTTTATTTATGGGAATATTTCTCTTTATCTATGGTGGAATTTTCCTTATTATCTCACTTATATTAAATGGATGGGTAGATGAACTTAAGAGCAACCTGCTTGCATCAGCTATATGCGTGGATTTGGCTCTGTTTTTACACACTTATTACAGGTGTATTAGAGTCTATTCAGACACTCAATATGAAAAGTCGCTTATGTATAGTTCGATGACGATTCTATTTCCGTTGATAATAGCATTTGCATTTGAAGTTAGTAAAGGTGTTTTGTATGAGAAGAGGAATAATTTTATTATCGCAAGTTTGATAGTAATCGCAGCGTTAAATGCTTGTCATTATTTTGGAATGATAAGCTTCAACTTGACTAAGTATATAGTATACCTTGTATTGCTTATAGTTGTAGTATTTGTCTCGGTCAAGTTTGTGATTGACCTAAGGAAAAAGCAGCTCGATTCTACAGCTAAGATTCAAATGATAGGTTTAGTTATACTCTGCGTTTTAATGTATGCTTCTTCTTTGATGGGGCTTCTTAGCAGACTCTTAAAGGGTGATTCGGATTCGGTGATTTTCTATATATCAAGCAACTTAATCTGTGTAGGTGCACTTTTGTTTGCTTACTATCAGATGGTGAATTTCTATATAAATGTTACTGGAGCACACGCAAGAACGAGAGAGTTTGAGTCTTTAGCCTACCTTGCGTACGCAGACGGCTTAACAGGTCTATATAACCGCTCTAAGCTCAATCAGCAGCTAGAGGAGTGGGAGGCCAACGAGGACAATTATTGCATAATAAGTCTGGATTTAAATGGTCTTAAAACTGTAAATGACAACTACGGCCACAATGCTGGTGACGAGTTATTAAAGGTATTTGGTAAGGCTCTTAAGGATGTATTTGAAGAGGAAGGCGGTATGGTCGGCCGAATCGGTGGTGACGAGTTCATGGTAATTATGAGAAGAGTCGGAACCGAGGAGGTTGAGCAGGCGCTTAGAATGTTAGATGCCAAGCTTGAAGTTATAAATACAGTAAAAGATGTTCCGTGGGATTATTCTACTGCCTATGGATATGGTTTTAGGGTGGAATGTAGTGAGGACTTCATTCACCAGACATATCTTTTAGCAGACCAGCGTATGTACGAGGCTAAGAAAGAACACCACAAGAGGTATCGTATAGCTCCTAGATAATTACGAGGTAATCTATGTCAGGTAGAAATAGAAATAAATCAGAATTAACCAAGAGATATATGCTCTTCCTACTAGGAATATTTGCCAATGCTATCGGTGTAGCATTGATGACTAAGTCTATGTTAGGAACTGGCCCAACAGCTTGTATTCCTTTTGTCTTAAGTGAGGCACAGGATATAGTAAGCTTTGGTTTTTGTACCTTTATATTTAACATGCTCTTGCTCTTAATTCAGATATTACTGTTAAGAACTAAATTCACTAAGCAGATGTGGTTGCAGGTTCCGATGACATTTGCATTTTCCGTATTTCTTGACGGGGCGATGATTCTCTTACTTTTTGTCAATCCTCATGGATATGCTCAGGCACTTTTAAGTTTGATGATAGGCTGCGTCTTTAGGTCATTTGGAGTGGCATGTCAGGTTGTTGCTGATGTTGCGATGCTTTCAACTGAGGCATTTATTAAGGCCATTTCAGACACCTTTCATTTTGAATTTTCAATTGTAAAACTTTCTGCAGATGCGATTATGGCAGCAGCTGCAGCTATTGCCTCATACCTTCTTTTAGGAGATGTAGTAGGTGTAAGAGAAGGTACCTTAATTGCGGTTATTTTAGTTGGACCGCTTTCTAGATCATTTGCTGACAGACTTGGATTTATTAGGCATTATTTTGTGACAGAGGGAGATTTTTACTATCGTTCTAAGTGGAAGCCTGTTGAGGGCAAGAGACTTGTTATTACTGTCACATCCGAGTCTGGTAGCGGCGGGCGAATTATAGCAAGAATTCTAGGGCAAAAGTTTGGAATCCCGGTTTATGATAAAGAGCTTATAAGTATGATTGCAAAAGAGGGTGACTTCTCCGTTGATTATGTGACTAAGCATAATGAGAGGCTATATTCTAACCCGATTGAAGCTTTTATTATGGAGAATTATAAGCTTGTAAGTGATGATATGGAGGTTTATAGAGACTTATACGAGGCTCAAAAAGCGACTATTGAGAACTTAGCTTATGATCACGACTGTATTATAGTTGGTCACTGCAGTCATTTTATTTTAAGAGATTTTGAGTCAGCGTTTCATGTGCATGTCACAGCTGATACTGAACATAGAATAACTTATATGGAGAATAAATATAATGTCGGATTTAGGAAGGCTCTTGATATGATAGAGCATCAGGATCAGGATGTTGACGTTTATTACAGGCATTTTACTAATACTGACTGGAAGGCAGCGGCTAACTATCATTTGTGCTTAGACTCTACTATGTTTGGCTACGAGGGAGTTGCGGATATTGTTGAGCATGCTGTAAGAGAAAACTATATGGATATCAGCAAGGCGACAGTTAGGGATGTAATTGAGAAGTATCACTTAGAAAATAGTAAATAGCAAATATTTTTATACTCTCACAGCATTCTTATGATTCTTTGCTATAATTACGATATGATTTATAGATGCTTTTTAAGGAGGCGCATATTATGGTCTACAATAATAGAATTAACATATCAAGGAGATTAATAGCGGGGGCGCTGCTTCTGTCACTTTTGGCATTTATGTCTATAATGATAGCGAAATTTGCTCACGCAGATGCAACACAGTGTAGTCTTACGATGACGGTTGGCGGTGATACGACTAGTTATAACCTAGACTCTGTTACAGCTGCTATCGCATCAGCCAATGCTTCAGCTGATGCTAATACTACATCGGTTATTAAGATTAATTCTTCAGACGTATGCGTTTTAACGGAGACACAGACAATAACTAAGAACATCACCATTAATAAGGGTAGTGCAGCCGGAACAATCAAGAGAATGTCCGCATTTACGATGTTTAGAGTTGAGCAGGGGGCAACTCTTAGATTTGAGGACATAACAGTTGACGGTAATAATCAAAGTGGCAATATTGTTTATGTAGCTGGTGGTAATTTTGTCCTTGATGGTTCTACTAGTAAGATTACTGGATGTGCCAATACTAACACGGCAGTTCCTACTAATGTAGCTAGTGCAACTGGCGGACCAGGTACTATTTTTGTAGGCTCTGTATCTAATGGTGAGGGTAGCTTCACTATGAGTGAAGGTACAATTATTGA
>JAIKVP010000056.1 GCA_024685635.1 Lachnospiraceae bacterium | reverse complement strand
AGGCATTTTCAGAGTCCACGAACCGCCAAATGAGCGGAAAAACCTTTGGTTTTCAAGGTACTGTTGAAGAACGCATGGCGTTCAAGCACTAAATCAAGTCAATTTCGCTGGTTTGTATAGTACGGCGAATAGGGAAAGTATTAATTAACATACTGGCGCAAATACGCGCTGGTCTGCTCATACGCTTTCCTGATATTTGCATCAGGCATTGCAAGCATGACCGAAGGATAGATCTGTATTCTTGCGTTCATATCCAGGAGCTTATCCAACGGTTGGACTAAATTGTATCGTTTAATATTTCTCATCGAATCTTCAAGAAGCGAGCGGTCAAACTTCTTGGGAAGATTCAGTTTTTCATACTCATTCTTTACTTCTTCAACAGTAGCAATGACTTCGTCAATATTGGTGGAAAGGCTTTCTCTTTTCTCAACATATAAAAGCCTGAAGATCAAAAGCATAATGCTCTCATATTTTTTTAATGATAGTCTTCCGGTACCATGATTGTTCACAAGCTGCACCACCCGCAGATTCCTATGGATAACCAATGTATATCCTATCGGCTGAAATATATTTCGAAAGGCTTCTTCGTGGTTGATCACGTAATAGTATTTCTCTCTTGTGGAATCAACATTCCCAATAAGAAAACAATTATTCAGCAGGTAGTTTGCAATATCTTCTTTGATATCTACGGCCATACTTATGCCTTCCGTCCTTCCACAATAAATTCCTTAAACCGGATGCCGTTACATTCCACGTAATTATCTTTTGTCTTAATATCAAACTCTCTTTCCGGAGAGTTTTGATACGTAAATAGTCCGATTATTTTTACAAGATCATCAGGATGCTCTTCAAATACATGTCCCGCCGAAACCGCGGTCTTTCCCTCCAGTATCTGTTTCGCATATGTATTAACATTCTCCGAGGTCAGCGCATTACGAATATACTCCATCATTTCTCTGTTTTTCTCATTGACCAGCTCAAGATCAAGTTCCTCACCCATCAACATCAGATTGATGGGCGTGGCTTTTCTTTTCTTTATCGGTGTGGCAAGCGAAGCGCTATCAAAATAATTCTGACCGAAAATCTGGAATACATCATAAATACATGTCGTGTCATCCTCATAAATATCATCCCTTGACTCTATTTCACTTGCATAATACCTGAGCAGATTATTGATCTTGCTCTTTACACTGCCATCGGAAAGAAGCATAAACTGTGCCTTTTGCACAGCTCGAGTCCTATAAAGAATATGCCTGTCATCGATGGTTCGCATGATTGCTTCCATTTCTTCTATATCCATGCGGATCTTCTGGATCAGTTCCTTGATCCGAATAGCTGCCTCTTCCTTATCAACGCGCTCCGTATCTATATAATCATCAACCAACGCATCCATCAGGGTATCTTCACATTTATCCAGGCTTTCATATAAACTCGTTCTATAGTAGAACAAGTTATCATTCGTCTTAAAACGATGGTAAGACCCTACAACAATCTTCTCTTCATATTTTTCGAAAAACTCAAGTACCTCCTCCGGCTTCTTACCGGAAGTCAGGGTATTGATATGATCTTCTATTGAGGCAGCCAGAATGCGAAGTGCCTGATTCAGATTATCAAAATCTTCCGACGCTTCCTTCAGCACACCTTCATAGGGACTTCCATGCTCTGAAATGTGCTCAAACATCGAATATATCTTAAAGAGCTTCCCTTTATATGTGATGATCGAAGGACTGACGATTTCCCGGAAAGACTTGATGATTGGAACGATCCTGTAATTGATCGCTATCTTAGACTCATCCTCATACTCTCCCTCTTTTTCGATAAGCCATCCAGTATCTCTTAATCTCCTGACAAATCCAGTAGCAATAATACGTGCATCGGAAGAAGTATTATCAAGTTCCTCCCGCTCGTCATCATCCAATTCAATCTGCTCATCGAGGCCAAGGAAATAGTCTTCTGCCATATCAAAAATTGTACTCTTTTCAACAGCATACATAGGCATGCGTTTGCACTTATCCCATGCGAGAGCAAGAAGATCTGCATATTTTCTTTTGTTAATTCCCGTGAGCGGCCGAAATAGATCTTCACTGATCTCTTCAAAGAGATTCATCTTCTCATTCCTTCCTAAATTGATTTTTTCCGGTAAAGGGCGATTCTTTTCACATCGGTGCGGCCGATGCCTGCAGGCTCTGTCAGGATTTTTTCCTCAGAATCAAATTCAGCCACTTTTCGTCACCCCTGTCCGGACGGACGTCTGAAGATATCCACTCATCAACGATTGTAACCTCCGGGAAGAGTTCCGCAAAACCGTGAAATGCTTCCGACGTAAAATACGTAAAGTATCTCCCATTCCGAAAGCCTTCAAATTCTCCGTATTTAAAGGATGTATAGATATGCCCGCCGGGCCTGAGCGCCCTGATCATCTTTTCAAACACGGGTTTCAGCTCTTCCTTGGGCAGATGCAGAATCGAAGAACAAGCCCAAATGCCATCATACTTCTTTTCCGCATCTAGCTCGGAGAACCGCATCTGAATGACCTGAAGTCCCGTATTCCCGGACGCTATCTCACACAGCTTTTCCGAGCCGTCGATGGCCTCCACCTCATAGCCTCTGCCCAGGAAATACTTTGTGTCACGGCCGGACCCGCAGCCAAAATCCAGGATACTGCCCCCTTCCGGCAGAAAGGACAGAAAGCGCTCCTGGACATCGGAGAATTCCACCTCCTTTGTCACC
>JAIKVP010000046.1 GCA_024685635.1 Lachnospiraceae bacterium | reverse complement strand
AAGATAAGTGTTACATGCACTGCGGCTGGTTATTATAACGTATATGCATGTAACAAAGGGCATCTTCATGTTGAATGGAATAATGGTACAACTGGTTATACCCATAGGATATATACCATAAAGAACGGCAAATTAAAGCTTTATCTAAAAGCTGAAGTTGATAATCTTGTAGGTAAGTCTTCTTTTAAGAAGAATGGTAAGAAGATTTCAGAATCGAAGTATGACAGTGTATATATGAAATGCAGTGCAACTTCGGATATGAAGAGTAATACAGCTAAGAATCGCAACAAATATGTGAAGTAGGTAGATTTTTAAGGAGGAAGATTATGGGTAAAAAGTCAAGAAGCGTTTTAAGTATGTTTTTGGCATGGGTATTGGTATTTACGGCAATCCCATATTCATTGACTAATGTAAATGTTAAAGCAGCTGGATATAATGCAACTGCTGCTATTGAATATGCTCATGCACATGCTTTTGATGGACAAGGTTTATGTGCAGAATTTGTATCTAAGTGTTTGACGGCGGGAGGGTTACCTCATGACAGTCAGTGGGGTCCAAACGTTGGAGTAGACAAACAGACTGGATATAACAATTGGACAACAACATCATTAAAGGATTATCTTGTTAATAAAGGATATCAGATTATTTATAATCCAACATATAGTCAGATTCTTCCGGGTAATCCTGTGTTTTATTCTTACAATCCAGATTATGCTACATCTCATGCCCCTACAAAACATGCAGCGATATGTGTAGCGAATGATGGTGGTAATAATCCATTGATAGCAGCTCATAATAATGCGCAAGATAATAAATCTCATGCTAGTATGATGAATACCTTCAAAGGCTGCTGTACAGTACTTCTTAACGGTACTATTAATCCCAATCCTGTAATTCCTCCGGTTGATGATTCTAACCCGGGTTCGCCGTATCCTATCCCAAGTGGCAATCTCAAAATGGGTTCGCGTGGAGATAGTGTAAAGTGGGTTCAGAGATTTGCTAACGATGTACTTGGTTCAGGAATTGCCGAGGATGGTATATATGGTAATGATACCGAGTATGCAGTTCGTTATTTCCAGCAAAACAATGGTTTAACAGCTGATGGTATATGTGGATCGCAGACTACAGCTAAAATGCTTGATGTATGGAGACACACAGTAGTTAAGCATGAGCCGTATGGATATCTCGATGTTGCGGAATGTACAGATAACGGAGAGTTGTATGTTTACGGATGGGCTCTAGATAATGATGATAATGATGCTCAGTTGAGAGTACATATATATATTGGAGGACCTGCGGGAGCTTCTGATGTTGAGATTCACGAGGTTATTGCAAACAAATATCGAAAAGATGTAGGAGATGCAATTGGCAGAGGTGCATATCATGGATTTTGCGATACGATAAGTATAAGTAAAAAAGGTAATCTTCCTATTTATGCATACGCTATCAATGTAGGTGCCGGTGGTAATAATGTATTAGATGCGTGTCCTAAGACAGTGTCAATAAAGACGAAAGCTGCAACTACAGCAGTGCCTTCAACAACCGAGAAGGCTAAGACAACGGAAAAAACTACAACTGAGAAGACAACAACTGAGAATACTAAGACTACGACTTCAGTAGTTCCGACAACTGAAAAAGCTAAGACTACAGAAGCGGATTATCCTGAGTTAATTATTGATCAAGAAAAGACGTTTGAGACCAATAATAATAAGGTATATTATAAGTTCCATACTCCAAAGAGAGATATACCATCATATTTTAAGTTATATTGTAAGAATATTTCAGATTCAAGTATAAATATTCATATTTATTTGGATACAGATATGATGATTAATGTTACACCGTATGGATGGACTAATGCGCTTGTATTATCAAATGAAGTTGAAGAGTATTATTATCAGTTTGAGCCTGACTATACATACTATGTGTGTATAGGACGTGGTACGGGTGAAAAACCTGCTGTGGAATTAAAGAATGCAGAAAAAGGAACCCATAGACTTATGATTTCGGAATTACAAGACGATTATGCCGATGATGCAGAGCATGCTACATCAATAAATAGTAATACTGAATATAGTGGAAAATTAGAATATATAGGTAGTGGTGATGATAAAGATTTTGTCAAGTTTACTACTGATGACTCCGGTAAATGTTCTATTTACATTGCGGGCGTTTCGACAGGTTTTTCGTATTATCTATATGATAGCGTTGATTGCGTTAAAACCGTAGGTAATGGTTGGACATATAAAGGTAGTAATGATACAGATAAATTGGAATTAGACCCTAATCATACGTATTATATTAAATTTTATAATGGAGGTGGAGGAACCTATAAGTTTAAGGTTATTACTCCAAAGAATACTACTAATTCAAACAAAACTAATAAAGATTCTGTGACTGAAGACAGAACCACTGAAGACAGAACCACTGATAACAGTAATAACTCAAGTAGAAGTTCATATGATGATAGCGATTATTCAGATTACAGTGATTACTCAAATAACGACAATAGCGCTAATGATAGTTCAAACAACAATAGTTATCAATATGATGATGAAGATGACTATGAATACTATGTTCCTTCTAAAGTAAAGGGACTTAAAGTGTCAAACAAAAAATCTAAGGCACTTAAAGTTTCGTGGAATTATGTGAGTGGAGCTGATTGCTATCAGGTACAATACTCTACTTCAAAGAGATTTGGCAAAAAGAAGACTCGATATACTACAGGAACCGGATTAACTATTAAGAAACTAAGTCGCTATAAGAAGTACTATATAAGAGTCAGAGCTTACTCTTATGATAATTACGATAATAGAGTATACGGTAAATGGAGCAAGGTTAAGAGTAAAACTGTTAGATGATTTGTGCGGCGGTAGATGCTATATGAACCAAAGCATCTGCCGCTTCATTTGAATTAATTTGAAAGTGAGGAATAATTATGAAGAGTAAGAGATTGTTGGCTATAGTGTTTGTTTTGATGCTGTCATTTGCTTTTGGAACGGTAATAAAGGTCGATGCAGCGGTTAAAACAACAAATGAATTGAGCGGTACTGCCGTAAAAGCAAATAATACGATTTATTACAGGATACAAAATAGTCTTTATCAATATGATACAAAGAGTAAGGAAATCAAACAGTTATGTAGCATAGATTATGAGATTTCATCTATACGTAAATATGGAGCTGATATATATCTTCTGACATCTGAAGAAATAAAAGATAATAAAGGTCATTATGTTAATTTAATTTATCGTTTATATAAATATAATATCAATACTGCTTCTACGGATAAAATAGGCGACTATATTGAGTTCCTAGGAATAATGGATGGTGCGTTATATTGTATATATGATCAGAAGGATGTTAATGGAGATAGAAGAATTATAAGAATTGATAATTCCGGGGAGTCTGATGTTCAGTCTCTTGATGAAGATGCCGGTTCATCATTTATTTGGGATAATAAACTATATTATTCCAAATTAAAGTCTAATGCTAAACCCGATGAGTATGGCGAATATGGATACAAAGATTGTAATTTCTATTATATGACAAGTGATCGTACTGTTCATAAAGTAACACAAAAGAAATATAAAAAAATTGTAGATAATAATATTGCATTTGCATCATATCCCGAGAAAGGTGTGTATAACCAGGTATCATCAGCTACTGCTGTTAAGTATGGTAAGAAATACAACGTGTATTATGGATATTTCGATTACAATCAGAAATCTAAAAATAAGAAGTATTTCTTGGTTAAAGCCTTAAAGAAGAACAAAATGAAAAAACTTTATACAATCAAGTCTAAAACAAAAAAGTATAAAAAGCAGTATATATTTACTATGGACGGTTTTAAGAAACAAATGATCATAGTAATTGCCCGTGAGTATAAAAAGAAACAGGATGGCTATATCGGCGAGTATGTATATAAGCTTGTCAATTATAAAGGTAAGGTCATCAAGACTCTCGGAAAGAAAAAATATAAATAGTCTGATTATCGGTAATAGTAATTATTAGTATAATATATGTTATGTGATTTAAGGAGTTAGATTTATGAATAATAAGGTGTACAAGAGATTAATAAGTATTTTAGTTGTTGTTGCATTTGTTACTGCTGTAACAGTGGGTGATACTTCCTTCGGGATGCTTGATACCACTGTCTCTTGTGCTACCAAGAAGGATAATAAGAAACCTAAATTGCGTATCGGAGATAAGAATATTGAGGTATATGTCAATGACAGCGTGTTAGTAAAAAAGCCTAAGGCTAAGGACAATGTTGACGGTAACATTTCTAAGAGGATTAAGGTTAAGGTTAAGAAGGGCAATGTAAGTTATGTTAGTATCGCTAAATGCATTAAGAAGCACAAGAAGTTTAACTTTAAAACATCTGGTAAATATGTAGTAACATATACTGTTAAAGATAAAGCTGGTAATAAAGCTACTGAAAAGAAAATTATTAATGTAATTGATCCAAATGAAAATAAAAAGGTTTCAACTCCTATTGAAAATAAAACTAGTGAAGCAGCAACTACAACTCAAGCTAGTAATGTAACTACTCAAAAAGCTTCTACAACAGAAGCTCCTTATGTTTATCCAAATGTTACAACAGAACCAAAAGTTACAACTGAAGCTAAAGCTACAACAGAGGCTAAAACAACTACTGAAGCTAAAGCTACAACAGAGGCTAAAGTAACTACTGAGGTTCCAGCAACAACTACTCAAACGCCTGCTACTACAGAAGCTAGAGTTACAACAGAAGCTCCAGCAACAACTACTGAGGCACCAGTTACTACACAAGCACCAGCTACAACAGAGGCACCTGCAACTACTGAAACTAATAATAGTAATGTTAATACTAATTCTGGTATATATAAAAATACTACTAAGATGACTATTGGTGG
>JAIKVP010000044.1 GCA_024685635.1 Lachnospiraceae bacterium | reverse complement strand
TGCACAATAATGCACATCTCTAGTAATGACAATATAAACTAAATAAAATCACTAAGTGTAATTCTTCATAAAGATATATCTATACGCATTGTTCACATCCTCTAGCATACATTTCCAAAACAACTAATGATTCATCCTTCTTAATCTTTTCATCAATATCAAGCTCATTATCCGAAATACTCTTAAGCAGGTTATACACACTCTTAACGTAATCATATCCCTTTTTGATAAATTCTTCATCCACATATCGTGCTCTAACGCGAAGCCATGCACGATAAAACGCCTCAGAATAATAAAGCTTATAATAAAGAATCTTAAATGATAATACAGTATAAATCGCAGCATGAATTTTCGGGAATAAATAGTGAATCTTCTCACAAGATTCAATATACCAATCAGGAACCCCAATATTCTTCATATCGTTAACCCATTCCTCATGAATACCACCGTATCCTTTTCCCGCACGAATACAATCCATAATACGATAAGCTTCCTCTCTATCCATGCCAAGGCTCTCTAAATAAAGCATTATGTCTTCTCTACAAGAAATACAATCCGCAAATGATATCCCGTCTTTCTGGACAAGTTCTTCAGAATTGTCGATCCAAGCACCTGTTCCATGTGATGCTGCAGATAATCTGATTAGATCTGACAGATTATTTGGTTTAGCTATTTCAATAGCAGTCTTTATAAAATCAGAGCTAAATTCTGCACTACCGAGAGTTCCGAGCGTAAATCCATCGACATCCTCTTCACTAATACCAAGCGCCTCGACACCGCTAAACAAACTCATTACACCCTTATCATCTAACGATATTGATTCAGGATCAACACCGGTTTCATCGTGTAAATACTTAAGCATAGCTAGATCAGTATGCCCTAAAATATTAACCTTCAACATCACTTTATCAAGTGAATACCATTCAAAATGAGCTGTCTTAAACTCAGAGTCTAAGTGATGTGCAATTGGCGTGTAATCATAAACATCTTTATCTTCAGCACTCACTAACATAGCACCAGGATGAAGCTCATCTTTTTGTTTAACACCAACTAACTGATCAGCTTCATAATCGACATAATCATCATCATTATTGTTATACTCATTAGAAAAACGAATTGCCTGCTTCGTTGATATTGTTGAAATAGTGCCTGCTTGTAGCGCGGTACCAATACCTTTTATACCACTTAAATATCTCCTCGTCTCGTCTTGCATGTCTCCAGATACATTTATATTAAAGTCCGGTTCTTTGTCAAAATCAAGACCAAGGAATACTTCAAACGGTGTATCAAATCCATCTTTCGCCAAATTCTTTCCGCACTTAGGACATGCTTTATCAGGCAAATCAACTCCACAATTACCAACATGATACCCTTTTATATGCTTTACCTCGAAATCTGAATATCCACACGAACGGCAGTAGTAATGCGCAGGTAACGGGTTAATCATTGTTATTCCGGCAAGAAATGATACAAATGACGCACCTGAGCATCCTCTGCTTCCAACCAAATAACCAGAATCATTGTTATACTTAACTAAATCATGATATATCATGTATACAGAAGAATAACCCGCCTTAGCAATTCCTGTAAGTTCATCTTCTAAACGTTTACTCGCTTCCTCAGGAACAACATCGCCATAGATCTCATGAACCCTTTTATAGCATATATCTCGCAACTCTTGATTGGCATTAGGATATATAGGATGACATTTTTCTGCTGGAATAGGTCTTAATGCCGGTATATCAGCTACAATCTTGTTCGGATTATCTATAACTATCTGTCTAGCCACATTTTCATCAAGGAAACTAAACTCATCTAATAACTCTTCTGACGACATCAAATGATGCTTCGGAGTCCAATCCTCATAATCTCTTATACCATCTGCATATCTGATCATCTTAAACGAATCAATATTAAAATCATGAAGATAGTAAACATCTGTCGTTGCCACTACTGGAACTCCATATCCTTCAGACAGTTCAACTATCCTTTTTACGGCTTCCGTTGCTTCTTCCACGGTCATGTTATAGCGTGATTTAAGGCAAAGAAGGGATACATAATTAACCGGCGGTTCTACTTCAACATAATCATAAAACTCAACAATCTCTTTTAATTGATCGTCAGCCACTTTTTGAGAAACAGCATGCATTATCTCGCCGTGAGCACCACCGCATCCGATAATTATACCTTCTCTATTATCCTTTATAATACTTTTTGGTATAGTAGGAAATGGATCTGATCCATAAGAACGAGCGCTAGAATAAAGCTTATATAAACTATTAAAGCCTTCCTGCTTTGTAACCAATATGCTTATTCTATATGATTCTTGTTTTTCGTAATCCTCTTCGGATAAATCATCGCACATCCAGGCTTCCATTCCATAGATAAACTTAACTGTAGCTTCTTCCTCGCTATTATTGAGTCTCTTGTATAAATCCGGAAACTCCTGTACAGAATTCGTATCAGTTATTGCGATAGCATAAACCCCTTTCTCTTTTGCGTCTTCGAAAAGGAAGTCCATGTCTACCAATCCACGCATTTCGCTCATCTTTGAATGGCAATGCAATTCGGCTCTTTTATTCATGTTCATCACCTCATTATGTATTTCTTATTTTTTCAGTCCATATCAAATTCTTCCTGAAGGAAAGTAATATTATCATTAAAATCCTTCTCAAATGTTTCATATGTTGTCATATCAGCTTCAGCATCAGCACAACCTGCCGGAGTATGCCTTGCAAGTCCCATCGGAAGCGGATTCTTTCCATATCCTGCGTCAAATGTTTTCTCAATAACGTAGCTTAGTCCTGCGAGGAAGTCAGCACATGTTGTCGATACTGACTCAGGAACTCCATCAATAAACTGTGTAGAAAGGTAAAATCCTGCCTGACTAACATACTTATATACTATCATCAGATTTCTCGACACCTCGCCGTTGTCTCCAACTTCTTTTTTGTAAAAATGATATGTATCAAATATCAGTTTCTTTACTGTCTCGACATCAAATTCACCCAAATCTTCAGCCAACCATTCCAGAACCTCTAACCACGAAAAAGCTAGTGTTTCATATTCTTTTTCAGCCATTTTATTACCTTGTATGATGTTTATAGAAGCTTAAAGGCACTGCGCGGCTACTCCTGCATCACTTATGGCAAGCCTGCTTCCAATCTCTGCCACGCGTGCGGTTATATCGATTGCATTTGCAATCTTCTCCATAAGATTAAGCGGTGCTTCGGCAGCTACTACCAGCGCGCTCTCTAACACTTCATTTCGATGCGCTATCTCTTCCTCTGTGTTCTTAGGTAATCCATATGCTTTTGCAAGCGGTTCAAATGCTACAGCGTCTTCGTCCATAGCGTTAAGAAGTTCTCGTGTGATATCATTTGCCTTATCAATAATCTCTTCTATCTCGCTCTGGTACTCGGCGTACTTCTTCTTGCCGGTAGTGAGCGCCATAACCATGTTCGCAAGGCTCATTCCGACAGCAGCAACGAGGCCTGATGCTCCTCCGCCACCCGGTACCGGCGCCGAAGACGACAAATCCTTTATAAAATCATCGATTGACATTTCTGACATAGACATAACATTTCCTCCGTTTGTTTTTTCACCATCAAATTTTGCACTTATGAACGTACAACTTGAATTTGTTGTCTCCGTGTTTATTGGAACACCAATATACATTACCACCGGAGTAGATAGGTGTCTCGCAAGAATTTAATTTTGCTTTTTTGGAAATACACTTTGCTTTTTTAATTACAGCTCCCTTGGAGTTAACCTTCATAGCATAAACTCCCATGTAAGAATAATTATTACCGTAACGTTCATACAGAATAATCGTATTACCCTTTCCGTCCGTTACAGCCTGAGGATTTTCAACTGTCCCCGAGCTATATCCGGTCAGCCATTTTACTCCATAATTGGTCTTTTTCTCATCTCCGTTATTCCCTGCGGTTCCGGTACGTTTTCCGGTAGTCACATAAGCAGATTTCTTAGTCAGATCCTTTGACGGATCAAATATCTGAACAAAAATCTGCTCCTTCTGCTTTTGGGCTTTTGAATTCATGGCTTTTACAGAACTTGCTACAAAAGATATATTACCATTTCCAAGATCGTTGATATCTCCAATATGAGCAAAATTGTTGTTAAGCGTACCCATGTCGTACGCATCAAATGTTCCTTTCTTTACCCAAAAATCAAACACCGATTGTTCACTGGCTTTGCCCTTTTTTATATCGGCCGTACTAAAAGTGAACGCTCTGTCATAACAATCTCCCTCACTCATGAAAGCAAAACCACCCTCATAAGCAACAGTTCGCTGTCCAAAAGAATGCGATTCATAATTCGAATAACCGTAATATTCATCTGAGTTAGGTCGAACAGTCTTCATAGTTTTGGTATTAATCATCCATACCGAATTACTCTGGTGGCCGGAATACATCTTTCTTCCATAATCCACTGCCATATAGTTACCATTAATCGCAACGTCACAAGTCCCGCCGGAAAAAGGCTCTTTAGTGTTATAACTCTGATCATAATAATCTGCCAATGAAGATCTACCGTTATCACCTATCGACTTAATAAGCTTTCCATTTTTATTATACTTTGTAATAAAAACAGTTTTTGCTTTTGTATCATCTCCTGAGTTTTTCTTTCCTGTCACAGCATAAACATTGCCACTTCCATCACAGGTAACAGCACCAAAGATAGATCCCTTCATCTTAAGATTCATCTTCTTCTTAACTTTGCCATCCTTTGTCTTTACAACCTTTATCTTTTTCCCGGCCTTATACGCAAATGCCGGTTGTCCTTTTTCATCCTTAAACTGCGAAACACTAGGCACTCCATCCCAGTTGGAATACTGCCCCACAGCAGTAACCTGAGTCTTAATCCCGGTGTCAATGCTCTTAAATCCGGATGCCTCAGCATATTTCGGCACAATCATTGCTAACACAATTAAAACTGCCAGTAATCCGCTCAAAACTTTTCTGTTCATTTATAACCTCCTCTGTATTTCACTTAAAGATTAAATGTGACAATAAACATTTTACCACAATAAAAGCGTAATTACACCATCCAATTCATACACGCCCCAGAAAAACAAAACAAGTGCCTGGCACCCTAATAATTTGGCGCAGGCACAAATATCATCTCATAACATGTTAAATCTCTTCTTTAACATTCTTAAGTTGTTCCTTCAACGCAGCAATCTCGGCATCTTTTTCTTGCATTTCAGAAGTTAATTTATCTATCTTATTATTCGCCCACCTAACAAAATATCTGAAGTCTTCTTTCTCATCAGCCAAGGTTCTGCACTGATACAGTACATCTCTATTATTTGACAATGTATCCACCGACTCAACCACAGATGAATACTCTTCACATTCTGACATAACCTTCATAAGATCGCCCCATTTCTTTGCTTTAAACAACTTCGTCCATATAGTTCTTCCGGATGAAACATCCTCATTAGTAGCAAGCTGTTCTTTCGTTAAGTCTAGCACATATAGCCTGAATTTGCTAGTATAAACATTATGATTTTTAGTATTTAAGATCATAAATTCCGAATAAAACTCTGGATACTCAGGAAACAAAGTATAATCAAGTATACTGATGTTTATTACTGTCTTGGAATCAATATAATCTTGTCCATGGCGCAAAGTATCATAAGTCCTACACATATAAGAAAGTGATCGTTCCGGCCAGTTCTGGTAATCTTGAATTTGTAACTCAATATCGAGGATTGTATCATCATTAAGCGTAACATTTACATCTAGAATAAATGTCTTATCCTCTATTGCTTTACCAATCTCGATAGGATTGTTGATCTCCACGGATTTAATCTCATCATACTTAATATTGAGAGTCGCGGATATCAACAGTTTAAGCGAATTCTCATCCGAATTCATAAGTGCCAAGAACATGTAATTGTTCTTCAAGGTGTATGGTAACTCTTCATTAGCATTTCTGTTAATCATAAAAATACCTCCTTTAATCTAAATGAACATAATTTAGCATTATAAAAATGCTGTTATGTATTTAGATATAAAGAAGGTAAATGAAATCAATCCTTATAATTTATTCTATGCACATTTTTCTTCATTTGTCAAAATCTTTTTAGTTGTTTTTTGTGAACATTCTGTGTCCAAATGCGTATCATACACATAATCAAATCCATCTATATCAAAAGGGCGAACCGGTCTGTTTGCGGTGATAACATACTATTCGATGGAATCACCTATACCAAATGGCTTACCGCAGCATTCCATTTGCGACAATTCATAGAAAACTATTGCTTTCATAGTTGATTCCTCCGAGGACTAAAAAAGCATTATTTGCATTTGGTAAATCTCTCTCGTTAAACTTCTTCAGCTTATGTCGCATTATAAAATGAGTATAATTAGAATTCTTCTCCTACATTTATTTGTAATAGAATCTGCTATAGACTCCACAATTCCTACATCTGTATTAATATCTGCTACAATCTCCTTATACTCCGTACCTACAAGCGGCACCACGGGTCGGTTCTTAATAGTAACGAATATTCACACGTTACAACCTAAGACGACCACCGTGATACTCAAGAAAAACAAATCTGTACATTACTGGTAATGTCTCACCGTTACTAATCAACGCCATTCCAACCTGTATGTATCCAATATGTTATGTAATCATTTTGTTGATTATTATACTTATATCCCCACATGCCTTTTGGCGGCGCTCCTCCTTGTACAACCGAAATAGAATTACCATCCTCACTATATATATCTGTATTGTTATCACAATAAACATCTATTAGTATTTGTTTTGTTTCTGAAGAAACTTTTACATATGGCACATCATTATGATAACAATAAATTTTTTGAATCTTTAGATTCTTAGTAACATCTATTATATTACTAATCAAATTGTCTTGAACACAAAGATTTTGGAGTAGATTGCAATATGTAACATCTACTTTTTGAACTTTATTATGCGAAAAATCAAGATTATCAAAAAAATGTTATATTTTCTATATCAAAAGAGGCACTATCTGATAGATGGTTTGCCTCAGTTAGTTGTTGTTAAGAAAGCAACTTAGCCGTGGCGATGGTGGTTGCTTTCTTTCTTTTTACCACAAATGTTATATACAAGATTGATGACGGCTACAATAGGTTAGCCAAAGTATAGTTTCTTGATTTCTTCGGTCGGCATATCTTTGCCGGTCCACAACTTAAAGCTTGCGGCGCCCTGATAGAGAAGCATATACATTCCGTTAAATGTATCAAGTCCCGCCTCACGAGCCTGTTTTAAAAACTTAGTCTCAAGCGGGTTGTAAATGATATCTGCAACTACCAATCCCTCATGAAATACGCTCTTATCCTTAAACCAGTCGTCATCTATGATGCAGGCATCAATATTAGGTGCCATTCCGACCGAAGTAGCATTTGTCAAAATGTCAGCGGACGCGATAGCATTTTTAAGAATACTATCATCATCAAAATCGTGAAGACGAACCTTGCAAGAAGTTTTGGCATTAAGCTTTTCAACTATCTCCTCAGCCCTGCCAAAGAACTGATCTCCGATTGAAAAAACATCGATTTCATTTACGCCGTCTAAAGCCGCCTGTGTAAGAATCGCAGTCGCAGCTCCACCCGCTCCTAAGAGCACAATCTTCTTACCGACAATATCGTGTCCCGCGTCAAGTGCAGAGCGCATAAATCCTATACCATCCGTTGTATATCCCTTAAAACGGCCGTTGTCATTGACAACCGTGTTAACGGCACCTGCAATCTCGGAGCTAATATCAAGCTCATCGCAGAGTTCAACCATAAGATTCTTGTTCGGCATAGTGAGGTTAAATCCTCTGACTCCCATGACCTTGAGTCCGTCGGTTGCCGCCTTAAGATTGCTCTCGTCTATCTCAAAACATAAGTATCTATAGTCAAGATCGAGCAACTCAAATGCTTTGTTGTGCATAAGCGGCGACTTGCTATGTTTAACCGGACTGCCAAGCAATCCCGTAAGTATCGTATTACCTGTAATCTCTTTCATAGCTGGTCTCCTTAAATCTTACTTAAATACTGTACAGGGACACATTTCGTTAACCACACACCATTCACGGAGAGATAGAATTTCTCATTATTACGATACATCTCACCGCTCTTAACGATATAGATGACCGGCTTACCATGTCTGCTTCCAACTTTCTTAGCTGTATCTTCATCTGAAGATAGATGAACATATAGCCGTGACTTAGAAAGCAGTCCCTGCTTGTCAATAGATTCAACATACTTCTCTCCGGTACCATGATACAGTATCTCCGGAGGTTCCTTCTCTTGAAGTTCAACATCCACCGGGATAGAATGCCCCTGATTAGCTCTTATAAGAGTCTTGTCCTCATTAAATGAATATCGTTGTTTCTCATCCTCCGCAACAATCCTCTCTAAGATCTCCATGGTAAGCACATCAGATTGCTTAGATTTATTAATCCCTTCAATCAACTCAGTAACATCCGCCCATCCGTGCTCATCAAGAGTGATGCCTATAGTCTCAGGCTTGTGACGGAGGATTAAAGAGATGAATTTGCTAATATTATTATTTATCATATTTATCCTTTGTTTTTAATACATATTTCATACACAATAGCATTACTTACTACATATTTTGACGAAACTTAACATTAACAATATAACTTGTCCAACACTCCTTAACACAACCAACATGATCATCATTTATCCAATTCACCCGCACTAGTGTTAGAATATAAATAGTACAAATTAAAATGAGTTATTCCCTCAAATAGTGTATAATATCTACAGGAGGAACTCATTATGCCAAGAAAACAAAAACAACACACCAAACAATTTAAACTAGATGCAGTTGCTTACCGCAGGGAACATCCTGACCTTACCCAGGTTGAATGCGCCAAGAATCTCGGTATTGGCGTCACCACCTTATCAAGATGGGAAGCTCAATTCAAAGAGAATGATGGCGATATCCCTGTGAGAGGTTCTGGTAATTACGCATCTGAAGAAGCAAAGGAAATAGCTCGTCTGAAGCGTGAATTACGCGACACCCAAGATGCTCTTGATGTATTAAAAAAAGCCATCAGCATTCTGGGAAACGACTAACCGAAGCTATTTATATCGAAGTCGCTGCTAAAGTAGAGACGTCCAAAGTGACAAAACGCCGTATCTCTACTTCCGGAATGCTTAAAAAGTTAGGCGTATCTCGTTCTGGTTACAGATCCTTTCTCAATCGAAAGGTTTCTCCTTCTAAGCAAAAGAAAGAAGCTGTTAAGAAGGAGATTCTGCAAATATACAATGATTCTAAGCAAAACTATGGCGCTCCTAAAATAACTCAGGAGCTTCGTAAGACCGGCAAAGCAATCTCTCAACGTACTGTTGGTAAGTACATGCATGAGATGGGAATTAAAGCTCAGTGGGTTAAACCTTGGACCACTACAACCAGAGACTCTGATTTTAGCAGTGAACTTCATAATATCCTTAACGAGCAGTTTAATCCAGAACGCCCTAATGCTGTTTGGTGCACTGATATAACATACATTTGGACACAGAATGGTTTTGTATACCTTAATTGTGTCATGGATTTGTTTGCCCGAAAAATCATCGCATGGACTCTCGCTGAAACTATGGAAGTATCAACAGTTATTGAAACTATCAATAAAGCAAAAGCCTGCCGTAATACCGATTTACCTCTTATAATCCACTCAGATCGCGGAAGCCAGTATGTCTCAAAAGCTTGGCGAGAAGCAACTGATAAAATGCAACGTAGCTACTCACACAGCGGTTACCCTTATGATAACGCATGCATAGAATCATTTCATGCATTAATCAAACGCGAATGGTTAAACCGCTTTACTATCATTAACTACAAGCACGCATATGCGCTTGTATTCGAATATATAGAAGCTTTTTACAATACCATCAGGATACACAGTCACTGTGATTATATGTCTCCTGATGAATTTGAAAAACTATACGAAAGGGTAACACAGTCTACTTATGAGAATTTCTATTCACAGTTAGGCCAGTATTATCAGACCGTGGTTGAAAACCGTGCTGAACTCAATCCGCCTGC
>JAIKVP010000035.1 GCA_024685635.1 Lachnospiraceae bacterium | reverse complement strand
ATCTTGTGATAAAACGGAATATTTAACTCTCTAAAATAATGAACTGTAGCCCTTAAAACCTTGGTCATATCATCATTTACAATCTTGCAATCTGATGTATAAACAATGTCGTAGGTGCTGTTCTTTTTATGCATTCCAAGTGCTAAAGGCCCACCCTTAAACTCGTCGCCAAAGCTAAATTCCATCTTGTTTCTATAGCCGTAATCAAGCGGACTTCTAATTATTTCCTCAAGTTCAATTTCCTGCTCTTTAGTAAAAGGACTAAGCAAGTCACTAATAATCTCTTTTTTAAGCTTAAGCTGATTATCATAACTCATAGTCTGATAAGAGCAACCGCCACAAAGGCCAAAATGCGGACATTTAGGCACAGCATTTTCTAAGTCTGATTTCTCAACAACTTCAAGCAATGTCGCCTGACATCTCTCCTTGTTAGAGCGCTTAATTCTAACTCTAACCTTCTGTCCCTTAATCACGCCTTTAACTGACGCAACTCTATCCTCAAGCTGAACCTTTCCCTTATTAGGAAATGCTATGCTTATAACCTCTCCTTCTACAATGTCACCTTTTTTCATAAAAACTCCTTATTAGTTAGTGAATTATATCTTAAAAAAATTAGCCGTTCCTCTAGTTAGCGAACCTAAGCTATAATGCGGTTTGTTGTCATCATCAATCTCCATGCGCATAAAGGTCTTCTTCCTGTCAGACTGCCTAGGCTGGCTAATACTGCCTGGATTAATAAGTGTTGCCTTACCGCTCGTATCAATCACAGGAATATGAATGTGACCAAACATCGCAATATCTATATCATTATCCTCTGCAAATGCTCTAAAATGGTCAAGCCCGCCCTCACCCGCTCTTACATAATGATGATGCCCGTGAGTCAGCAAAACCTTATAACCGCATATATCAATTATCATATCTCCTGGCGAGTCAGAATTGTAATCACAGTTACCTCTTACAATATAAACATTGTCCTCGCCGCAAGGCGCAATCGCCCTCAAATAGTCCTCACCGCCGCAAATGTCGCCTAGGTGTATAAGCATATCCATCTCACCAAACTGATCGATAGCCTTTTTCATATTGTTGTCCATGCCATGCGAATCGCTTATAATAAGGATCTTCTTTTTAGCCATTAATAAGCTCCTCTCTAATTGCCCTTAAAGCCTTTCCTCTGTGACTGATTGCATTTTTCTGATCGGCACTTAGCTCAGCTGTAGTGCAGCCATACTCTGGAACGAAAAATATCGGATCATAGCCAAAGCCGTTCTCTCCTGCGATTTCATGTCCTATAATCCCCTCGATAGTTGCTCTTTTAACAACTTCTCTGCCGTCAGGAAATACTGCTGCAATAGCACAAACGAAGCGCGCTGCTCTGTCCTCATCCTTGACGCCATCTAGCTTCTTTAGTATCTCTGAATTCTTGTAATCATAAGATGTGTCATGACCTAAATATCTAGCAGAGTAAATGCCAGGCTCACCGTTTAAGTAATCAATCTCTAAGCCCGAATCATCTGCAATCACAATAGCATCTTCAGACAAATGCTTCGCTACCCCTTTAGCCTTTAAGACAGCATTTTCCTCAAATGTGGTCCCTGTCTCGTCTACGTCTTCAAAAACTCCAGCCTCTTTCATAGACATAATCTCGTAATCCAAATCAGCTAAAATCTCCTTAACTTCCTTCATTTTACCTGCATTTCCTGTCGCAACTATAATCTTATTTGTCATTATTTTTTCCTTCCTGTATTTAAATATTAGTTAGTTATCAAAGATTAGATGAATATCAAATCTTACTTATCATTCCTCTTTGGTGGCTTAGGCCCCATAAACTGATAAAAATAAGTCTTTAACATTCCGTTATAAATCTTGCGATTCTTAGTCGCCTTTCTTCCTATACATTCCTCTGTACCCTCAAAGGAAGTGAGCAAAAATATCGACCATGAATCTAGATTCTTAAAGGCCTCACCCATCGTCTTATAAAGCGCTGGCATATCCTCCTTAGTCTCTAACCTCTCACCGTAAGGCGGATTAGAAATCACAAATCCGTACTTCTTCCTGTGGCTTAGATCCTTAACATCCCTAACCTGCAAATGAATAAGGTCGCCAACCTTGGCTCTGTCAGCATTTTCTATCGCTGCCTTGATGGCGTCGGGATCAATATCATATCCCTGAATATCCATTGAAACATCAAGCCTGACCATATCATTCGCCTCATCAAATGCATCCTTCCAGTATTTCTTTGCTATAAGATTGTCATAGCTCTCAGCAAGAAAATGCCTGTTCATACCAGGAGCAATGTTAGCGCCAATCATAGCCGCCTCGATAGGAAATGTTCCGCTTCCGCAAAAGGGATCAACAAGTATCCTGTCCTCTCTCCAAGGCGTAAGCATAATAAGCGCCGCAGCCAAAGTCTCTGTAACAGGCGCCTTAACAGTTGCCTGACGATAGCCTCTCTTATGAAGCGACTCGCCAGATGTATCAAGGCCAATAGTCACAACATCCTTCATAATAGTAACCCTCAAAGGGTAAGTCGCCCCATCCTCAGGAAAATAGCTAATCTTATAAACCGGCTTTAGATGCTCAACCATAGCTTTCTTCATAATACTCTGAATATCAGAAGGCGAAAAAAGCTTGCTCTTAATCGAGGTCGCCTTCGCCACATAAAACTTGGCGTTCTTAGGAATAAACCTCTCCCAGTCAACCGCCTTGGTCCCTTCAAAAAGCTCATCCCAGGTCCTTGCCTTAAAAGATGCAACCTTAATCAAAAGTCTCTCAGTCGTCCTTAGGCAAATGTTAGCTCTAGCGATTCCCTCTTCATCAGCTAAAAATGTAACCTTACCGTCAGAAACCTCGCTAATCTCGTAGCCTAAGTCATATATTTCTCTCTTAAGCACAGCCTCCATACCAAAATGGCAGGGTGCAATTATCTCGTAAACAGCCATACACAGTCCTTTCAAATAACTTTTATTC
>JAIKVP010000027.1 GCA_024685635.1 Lachnospiraceae bacterium | reverse complement strand
ATATTTGATGTTGACACCGTCTGCGCTTTAAGAAACAAGGTATGTGAGTTCGCATCTAAGAAGTATCAGGAGAATTATGATGACGATGTAAGTATCAGACTTATAACTGACCACATTCGTTCATCTACATTTATGATTAGTGACGGAATTATGCCTTCTAACGAGGGTAGAGGATATGTATTAAGGAGACTTATAAGAAGAGCTGCAAGACATGGTAAGAAGCTTGGAATTAAAGATAAGTTCTTATATAAGCTTGCCGATACCGTAATTGACGGTTCTAAGGACGGATATCCGGAGCTTTTAGAGAAGAAAGACTTTATCAACAAGGTTCTTCTTCAGGAGGAAGAGCAGTTCAATAAGACAATTGATCAGGGTCTTAATATCCTTGCTACATACGAGGAGGAGCTTTTAAACAGCGATTCTAAGGAGCTTAAGGGCGAGGATGCATTTAAGTTATACGATACATATGGATTCCCTCTTGATCTCACCAAGGAGATATTAGAGGAGAAGGGCATAACTGTTGACGAGGAAGGCTTCTTAAAATGCATGCAGGTTCAGAAGGACACTGCAAGAAAAGCGAGAAAAGGCACTAACTATATGGGTGCTGATGCAACTGTATATGAGCAGCTTGACACAAGCCTTACGTCTGAGTTTATCGGATATGATAGATTAGAGGCTGATGGTAAGATTATTGCTTTATGTTCACTTTCAGAGGATAATGAGGCAGTTGTAGAGGCTTTAAGTGAAGGCGAGACAGGTTCTATTATCACCGATGTTACTCCTTTCTATGGCACAATGGGTGGTCAGGTAGGAGACAAGGGTGTTATCGTTACTGCTGACGGAGAGTTTAAGGTTAATGAGACTCTTCATGTTGCAGGCTCTAAGATTGCACATGTCGGTGTTATGACCAAGGGTATGATTAAATCAGGCGATACAGCTACACTTAAGGTAGATTCTAATCTTAGAAGCATGACCTGTAAGAACCACAGTGCTACTCACTTACTTCAGAAGGCTTTAAGAGATGTGCTTGGATCACATGTTGAGCAGGCTGGTTCATACCAGGATGCCAATAGAACAAGGTTTGACTTCAGCCATTTTCAGGCTATGACAGCTGAGGAGTTAGCTAAGGTTGAGAAGGCTGTCAATGACAAGATTTCTGAGGGCTTAGAGGTTAGGACTCAGGTTATGAGCATTGAGGATGCCAAAAAGACTGGCGCTATGGCCCTCTTTGGAGAGAAATATGGTGACGAGGTTAGAGTTGTCTCAATGAGTGACTATTCTATCGAGCTTTGCGGTGGTACTCATGTAGCTAATACAAGCCAGATTGGAAGCTTTAAGATTATCTCTGAGGCAGGTGTTGCTGCTGGAGTAAGAAGAATTGAGGCTATTACAGGCAGCAATGTTCTTAAATATTATAAGGATATTGAGGCTAAGCTTGACAAAGTGGCAGCTGTACTTAAGTCTAATCAGTCTAATGTTATCGAAAAAGCTGAGCACTTAATGGCTGAGAATAAGAGCCTTACATCAGAGCTTGACTCATTAAAGAGCAAGCTTGCATCTTCATCACTTGGCGATGTTATGGATCAGGTCGTTGAAGTTAAGGGAGTTAAGTTACTTGCTACAAGCGTAGCGGGTGTCGATATGAATGGTTTAAGAGATTTAGGAGATCAGTTAAAGGCTAAGCTAAAAGAGGGCGTAATTCTTCTTGCTAGTGACTTAGATGGCAAGGTTAACTTAGTTGCTATGGCTACTGATGATGCTATGGCTAAGGGTGCTCACGCTGGCAACCTTATCAAGGCAGTTGCATCTAAGGTTGGCGGTGGCGGTGGCGGCCGTCCTAATATGGCTCAGGCTGGTGGTAAGAATCCGGCTGGAATTAAAGATTGTCTAGATCTAGCCAAGGAGACATTGGAGTCTCAGCTTTCATAGAATAATCTAGGGGTGTTCAATTTATGAAATTTAAGCTGCTATTTATTATATTTTTATTTGCCTGCGCTGCTTTAATCGGCGCAGGCCTTGGTTTTGCCAGGATTTACCTAGATAGCACTGTTAAACCCACTATTACACTGCCGGAGACGGTAACATTTTCTGAGGTCAGCAAGGATTACTATGATTATATAGATTATTCAGCAGATACTTCATTTACTTTAACAGGCTATATAAGGCTTGATAGAAGTATTCTTCTTAATTGCTACGACCAGTTCAATGATGCATTTCATTGCCAGGATATCCTTGGCGATTTCAAGAGTTTAACTACACATTTAACTACGACCGTTTCTGCATTTGACGGCACATTTTCAGGAGAGGGCAATGTCGTATCCGATAAAGAGTTTCCTTATTGTGGAAAGGGATATTATAATGCACCAGACCTATTTGCAGATGTTATAACTCATTCAGCTATCAATGTCTTTTCTATGGCGACTGCTCATGTTAATGACGGTGGTTATGACGGTGTCGTTAGAACCAGAAAGACACTTAGAAAATATAGCTCTATGACTGTTGGCATAGCTGACAAGAAGGCCAATAAGTTTGAATATGAGGACTTTGAACAGGAAGGTATTAAAATAAGGATATATTCTACTACTGAAAAGGTTAATAGGCCTATACACGGGGCATATCCTTATTCAGTTAACACACTTACTAGTGAAGATGATTTAAAAAAGCTTGCAAAAAGTGTGAAGAACAGTAAAGATGCCCTGGTTGATATAGTTGTCTGCGCAGTTTATTTTGATAACAAGGGTAACGGCATAGTGACAAACAATCAAAGAAATATAATGAAAGCCCTTTTAGATGCTGGCGCAGATGTTGTTTATGGAACTAACCCTGATATAGTTGAACCTATGGAGGTTAGAACTAAGAAAATGAAGTCGGGCAAGGATAAGTACCAGTTTGGCATATATTCGCTAGGATGCCTTTTAAGCGGCGCTAAAGGCAACTTGTCCGGTATCCCTAAAAATGCAGGCTTGGTTGCTAAATTTAGCTATGACCAGGACAATGTGTCTACATATTTTACTGATGTATCATTTTCGCCTACTTACTGCGTTTCTTATCCTACTGTTGATGACTTTGACACGGCTGGTGAACATGTTAAGGTTTTTGCCATGAATAATGTTATAGACTACTTGAATGATGGTGGAAGTACTAAATCTACGGTTAAGGTGACTAAACCGGCTGTCAATCATCCATTTAAGGCGGATGATCCTAGATATATGGGACCTGTAGCAACCACAGAGGAAGCAACGACAGAGGAGCTTAAAAGAAGGCTTCCTTCAACTACTGAACCACCTGCTACTACAGAGGAAATTACAACTGAGGCTTCTACGACAGAGGAAGCGACAACTGAAGTCCTTGTAGATGACTTATTTCCAACTGGCTTTATAAGCCGAATAAGTGGCCTAAGCATAATTAAGGCAAATGCAGTCAATAAAGAAGATGAATACATAGATTCATTTTATACAGATAATCTTACAAAATCCGACTTTAATACTATTAAATCGGCCTATTATAACCTGCCAAAAAGGTTATTTAGCGGAACAAATCTTAGTTATTATGAAAAAGATGGCTGGTTTTATATAAAAAAGTAAATTTTAGGTTGACGATTCTTCGAAATGTGGTATAATTGTTTCGGTGCTAAGGAAGTATTATGGTATTTATTGAATATGAATTAACCCTCATAGCACTTTGCAACTTGCAATCGGAGGGAGGTAAGATTAGACGATGTCCAATGTTGTTGTAAAAGAGAATGAAACATTAGATAGTGCTCTTAGAAGATTTAAGAGAAATTGCGCTAAGGCTGGCATTCAGCAGGAGATTCGCAAGAGAGAGCATTATGAGAAGCCAAGCGTTAGACGTAAGAAGAAGTCTGAGGCTGCTCGTAAGAGAAAGTTTAAATAATATTGATTTTTATTTAGGAAGGTGCTTAGGCATCTTCCTTTTTTATTGAAATACTATATTTTGTATTTTTTCTTGTCTATAAACACAATTTGTGGTAAAATACTGTCGTATATTGGGAAAGGAATGGCCATATGGAGAAAGTAGAAAGAACCCTAAAGATTACCAACTATCACATTCAGAATGTTTTCGGTCAATACGATTCATATATGAAGAAGATAGAGGATGGTCTTAATGTCTCTATGGTTTTTAGAGATGATTTGCTAAAGATTAACGGCTCTTCAAGGGATGTTAATCGCGCAATCAGTGTCATTACCCAACTTATGAAGCTGTCTGAGAGAGGCAACGATATAACGGAGCAGAATGTTGACTATGCTCTTACCTTATCTAAGGAAGATCATGAAGATGAGCTGTCTTCACTTGATAACGATATCATTTGCCACACGGTGCTTGGTAAGCCTGTTAAACCTAAGACGGTTGGACAAGAGGAGTATGTTAATAATATAAGAGATAAGATGATTACTTTTGGCGTAGGCCCTGCTGGTACTGGTAAGACATATCTTGCCATGGCTCTTGCTATTACAGCATTTAAGAACAGCGAGGTCAATCGTATTATTCTTACCAGACCTGCTATTGAGGCAGGTGAGAAGCTAGGCTTTCTTCCTGGCGATATGCAGAGCAAGGTTGATCCTTATCTTAGACCGCTTTATGACGCTCTTTACCAGATTATGGGGGCTGAGACCTTTCAGCGCAATATGGAGAGCGGATTGATTGAGGTTGCACCGCTTGCCTATATGAGAGGTAGAACGCTTGATAATGCATTTGTTGTCTTAGATGAGGCGCAAAACACCACTCCTGCGCAGATGAAGATGTTTCTTACGCGTATAGGATTTGGTTCTAAGGCTGTAATTACTGGTGATTTAACTCAGAAGGATCTTCCATTTGAGCAGACATCAGGTTTAGAGGTTGCTCTTAAGGTTTTAAGGCCGATTAAGGAGATTGGAATATCTGAACTTACAAGTGTCGATGTTGTAAGGCATCCGCTGGTTCAAAAGATTGTCAAGGCTTATGAGGAATATGAGACTAAGAAGCCGCTAGACAATCAACATCATTCTTCTAGGAACAATAAGAGGCGATATTAATGAATATAGAGATTATAAAAGAGACGGATTATAGTCTTGATTTGGATTTTGATAAGATAGTTAATGACATTGTTACTGAGGCTATTAACGAGTATTACGGGCATGACAATATAGAGCTTGCAGTTACATTGACAGATAACGAGCATATCAAAGAGATTAATAAGGAACATAGAGATATAGATTCAGCCACAGATGTTTTATCATTTCCTTTGCTTGACTTTTCAAATGCTGGGGATTTTGAAACTATCATAGATGTTGATGATGCTATTAATCCTGACACGGATGATATTACGCTAGGCGACATTATTATCTCCTTAGAGAAGGTTAAGTCTCAGGCCTTAGAATATGGCCACAGCGAGGCTAGGGAGTTTGCTTTTTTAGTAGCTCATTCAATGCTGCATTTGATGGGCTACGATCATATAGATGAGGATGAGAGAATAGACATGGAGAAGAGACAGGAGCTCATTCTTCAAAATAAGGGTTATTTAAGAGGTTAGGAGGCCTATTATGAAGAAGTTAGTAGGGTATTTAATGGTTTTGACAATGGTTCTTGCATTTGCTGGATGTGGCAAGGGCGGTGTAACTGGAACTGATAACAAGGCAGTTGAGATGAAGCTTGCCGATGCATCATCTAGCACAATCGACCCGATTGAGTATGATTTTGCCAAGGGTAAGACTTACAGTCTGCTCACAGGCGAATTAATCAGCGAGAAGGTTGCTAAGCAGAGAATCGTTACATGTATGATTAATAACATTGATGTTGCTATGCCACAGTCAGGTCTTAGCGAGGCTGAGATTCTTTACGAGTGCGTCGTAGAGGGTGGTATAACAAGACTCATGGGAGTTTTTCAGGATTATAAGAAGATTAAGAAGCTAGGTCCTGTAAGAAGTGCAAGACATTACTATGTTGACTATTCTAATGAATATGATGCTATATATGCTCATTTTGGACAGACCAAGTACGCTGTAAGTGAGATGGCTGATCTTGGAACTGAGGAGCTCAGTGGACTTAGTGCTTTAGGAAGCATTATCTTTTATAGAGATAATACCCGTGTGGCGCCACATAACGCATATACAGACGGTGAGAAGATTGTTGCTGGTATCAAGGCTAGTGGCTTTAAGAAGGGCAATACTCTTAAAGAGAGCAGATTCCACTTTAACTATGATGTAGAGGAGCTTGAGGGTGACAATGCTAAGAGCTGCAAATACATTGATCTTATGTATAATTCATACTCACATCCTCATTTTGAGTACAAGAAGGGTAAGTATTATCGCTGGCAGTATAACACGGAACATATCGATGACATTGCCAATAAGCAGTTATCATTTGAAAATGTTATTATTCAGTTTGCAGATTATTCTAATATTGACCACAATGGATATCAGGATGTCAATGTATGTTCAGAGGGTACTGGTTTTTACTGTACAGAGGGTAAGCGTATTCCTATTACCTGGTCTAAGTCAGATAAGGAATCATTTACATATTTCTATACTAAGGATGGCGATGACCTGATGGTTAATCCTGGTCAGACATTTATTAGTGTATTCCCAACTTCAGGCAAGGACAACGTTACATTTAAGTAATTAAGGAGAGATTATATGACTGACGAAGAGTTGATGAAGATTGCTACTAAGGCCAAAGAAGGGGCATATTGTCCTTATTCTAACTTTCATGTTGGCGCGGCAATTTTATGCAAAGACGGCAAGGTTTATACAGGTGTAAACATTGAGAATTCGTCTTACGGTGCGACTAACTGTGCTGAGAGGACTGCAATCTTTAAGGCTGTTTCTGAGGGAAAAAGAGAGTTTGAGGCCATTGCGGTAGCTGGTGATCAGATAGATGATTACACATTTCCTTGTGGCATTTGCTTACAGGCCATTAATGAGTTTATGCCTAAGGGACGAGTGATACTTAGTCGCAATGGCGAGATTAGAAGCTTTGATTTTGCTGAGTTGTTACCTTTTGGTTTTAGATTATAGTTTGATGGAGCGTTAGGTTATTATGAGCGAGAATAGCAAGAGTAATAATTTTATAGTGCAGGGTACAATACTTGGTGTGGCATCAGTTATAGTTAGACTCTTAGGACTTTTATATCAGATGCCTGTTGCTCATATCATAGGAGATATGGGTAATGGTTATTATGGATATGCTTATAACATTTACGCTGTTATATTGCTTATCTCATCATTTAGTATTCCTACTGCTGTTTCTAAGCTTATTTCAGCTAGTATAACTGCTAAGAAGTTTAAGGAGGCGCAGAAGATATTTAAGGCCTCTCTTATTATAGTTGGCTCATTTTCTGGCTTATTAGCTATACTAACCTTTATATTTGCTCCACAGCTTTTGACAATGTTTTCAGACAACCAGGCGGGTGCTGTGCTTGCCTTAAGAGTGCTTTCGCCTGTGATATTCTTATCAGGTATTCTTGGTGTTTTAAGAGGTTATTTTCAAGGCTATAACACTATGATACCTACTTCATTCTCTCAGGTTATTGAGGGAATCTTAAATGCAATCGTGAGTATAGTTGCGGCTGCAATCATAGTCATTCCTTATAAGACAGATGTTGAAAAGACTGCTATTTACGGTGCGGCCGGTAGTACTATTGGTACTGGCGTCGGCGTCTTATTTGGTTTGCTATTTATGGTATTTTTATATAGCGGATTTAGACAGATTGCCAATAAGAGGGCAAGGCGTGACAGACATAAGGTTATTATGGATTATGGCGAGATTACCAAGCTTATCTTGCTTACTGTTGCACCTGTTTTGTTTAGTTCGCTTATTTTTAACATTTGCCCTGTAATTGATCAGAATCTGTTTGCAGGTATCTTAGAGAAGCAGGGTACTAACAGTAATGATATTACTATTTTGCAGGGTATATATAGTGTTAAGTATCTTAAGCTTGTAAGTCTTCCTGTAAGTATTGCTGCAGCACTTTCTGCTGCGATTATTCCTGCTATTGTTAATAGTGTCACTAGAAATGACTTATATAGCGCTAATAAGCAGATTGATACTGCTATGAAGTTTACTATGCTTATAGCACTTCCATGTACAGTTGGTCTGGCTGTTTTAGCGGAGCCTATTATGCTTTTGTTTGGTAGAGTTTACACACTTCCTATTGCAGTTCATGTGCTTGTATTTGGCTCGATTAATGTTATATTTAACTGTGTTTCTACCTTGACTAATGCAGTTTTACAGGGCTTAGACAAGATGAAATATCCGGTTATTCATGGTGTTATTGCAATTATAGTTCATATTATTGTGACTGTAATCTGCCTTAATAATGGCATGGGTATATATGCCCTCTTAGTTGGAGGAATCGCATTCAGTCTTGTTATGTGGGTATGTAATGCAATCGTTATTTATCAGACTACAGGCTATAAGAAGATATTAGGTAACAACTTCTTTGGAATATTGTTATCATCCCTTGGAATGGGTATCTGTGTATTTATAGTTTACTTTATCTTAGATACTGTTTTGGGTGATGGCTTAGAATTTATTGGTTTAATAGTTTCAATGCTTGTTGCCTTCTTTAGTTATTTGGTGCTTTTATACCTGTTTAATGCATTTACTCCTGATGACTACGAGGCGCTACCATTTGGTGACAAGATTAGAAGTCTTGGTATTGCCATGCATTTAGTTGAGACCGAAGAGCATCCATTTGACGAGGAAGTTGGCGTTGCTATATCTAGCGAAGAGGAAGAGATTATTAATAGAGAAAAACGGGAGAAGAGAGAGAATAGAGTAAAGAGGGTTAAGGAGAAGTTTGCTTTCTTTGAGAAGAGAGAGTCAGTTCAAAGCTCTGAATACGAGGAAGAAGAGGCTCGTCCTAAGAAAAAAGCCAAGAGAAGTCGAGCTAGTGAAGAGATGATTGTTGATGACTTTGAAGATGACGAAGAAGAAAATGTTATGAACTTCTTAAAGGAAGATGAGGGCTTTAGTGAGAATCATACAGTATATGATGATGCTGATGATCTTGTATCTGACTTAATGTCTAATGTTGAGAAAGAATATGGTAAGACTGATACCAATTTAGATATTGATTATTCTGAGTCAGAGGTCGATTTGTCTGATTATGAATTGTCAGAAGAAGCTAAGAATAGAGTTGATTCAATGTTTACTAAGTCTAGCCCTTCTGAGGATGAGTCTGTTGAAACTGAGGAAGAAATGCTGACTGATGAAACTGAGGCACTAGATGAATTAGATGAGTCATCAGCTTATGAAAGTATAGTGGATAGCGCTTTAGACGCTAGCGTTAAGGCTGATTTTTCTGCTATGCCTGATCCTGATTTTAAGGTTGAATTTAGCTCTATTCCTGAGCTTAACGCTGAGATTAATAATGCGGCTAAGATTGATGATGAATCTGAATATGCTGATTCTGATGATATAACTCATAATGAAAGTGCTTTTGATGCTAATGCTAAGAATGAAGCTCCTGCTAGTGATATAAAGTCTACTGAGCAAGAGTTAAAAGAAGCAATGATAAAAGAGTCAAAAGAAGCTCCTAGCATCAAGGATGGTTTAGGTCCTAACACAGAGCCAATCAATGTTGAGAAGATTTTAAGAAAGTATCAGGAGCAGGAAAAGAGAGCTTCAAGAGCCTTGAACGAGCAACAGAAGTTAAATGATAAAGACAGAAAGTAGTGAATTAAATGTATAGAAATATTTCTAAACTTGTCTTATTTAGTGACTTAGGCGATGATTGCATTTTATATAGATTGTCTAACTTATTTGAGATTTTTGATAAGGGAGATTATGATAAAAGCCTTCTTATCACTGAAATTTATAAGGAGATTAAGCATTTACTTGATCTTGCTACTGACTATGGCTTTGATGATAATCTATGGCATAATTATCTTACGTTTTTGCTTATTACTGACGAGAATTCATTTACATTAACTTCCGAGAAAGTCGGTGCCAGCGACGGCACCGTCAATTATTTTGCCAAGAATGATTTTAAGATATTTAAGGAATTATTTGATTTTGATTTTACTAAGATTGAAAATGAATTAGGAATCGACTGCTTTACTACAATCACCAATTATAAGGCAATTCCTAAGAAGGAGAGAATGTATAACCGCAATGTCAGCGAGAAGGTAAGGGAGCTTTCAAAAAAGATTGAGTTGTCTGCTACTGCTGATGAGATATTTGATATTTTGACTTCATTTTATGCTGATTATGGAATCGGAATGTTTGGCCTTAATAAGGCTTTTAGAATTAGGGAGAGAGATGAGGCACTGACCTTATTTCCAATTAATAACACAGATGAGGTTATGTTAGATGACCTTATTGGTTATGAGATTCAAAAGCAAATGCTAATCGATAACACCAAGGCATTTGTTGAGGGAAGACCTGCTAATAACTGCTTGCTATTTGGTGACAGTGGAACCGGTAAATCTACAATGATTAAGGCTATCCTAAATCAGTATTATTCAGAAGGCCTTAGAATGATTGAGATTTATAAGCATCAGTTTAAGGACTTGTCATCTGTTATCAATCTAATAAAGAACAGGAATTATAGATTTATTATTTACATGGATGATTTAAGCTTTGAGGACTTTGAGGTTGAGTATAAGTTCTTAAAGGCTGTTATTGAAGGCGGTGTTGAATCTAAACCTGATAATGTGCTTATATATGCTACATCTAACAGAAGGCATTTGATTAAAGAGAGTTTTAATGATAGAAATGATATGACTGTCAGCAGAGGGCTTCATCATTCTGATACTATTCAGGAGAAGTTGTCATTGGTTAACAGATTTGGTGTCACTATTAGTTTTTCTAAGCCTAATCAGAAGGAATATTATGAGATTGTTCTTGGATTAACTAGAAAGGAAGACAAGCTTAAGGCTATGTCTGATGATGAGATTATGCTTCTTGCTAATCAGTGGGAGCTTAATCATGGCGGCTTAACAGGCCGTACAGCAAGGCAGTTTGTGGATTACCTTTTAGGAAGGGAATAGTATGATATACGACGTTGCAATTATTGGCGGTGGGGCATCTGGAGTTGCCGCCGCCATTTTCCTTGGAAATGCTAATATTAGGACTCTTATTATAGAGCAGGAAAAAGAACTGGTTAAGAAGGTTAAAAAGACTGGAAATGGTAGATGTAATTTTACTAATTCTTATTATGACGAGGATTCTTATAGGGGCTCTAAAGAACTTGCAGATTCCGCAATTAAGGCATTTAATTATGAGGATAGTATTAAGTTTTTTAACTCTCTAGGAGTTCATGTTAGGGATGTTGATGGCTATTATTATCCATATACTAACAGGGCAGATACGATAACTTCTGCTATGATTAATGGCCTTTCTGATAAGGTTGATGTCATTATTGACAGGATTGTTTTGAAACTAGAAGATAAGGGAGATTATTATCATATTAAGACTTCCTATAAGGATTTTGATGCTAAAAAAGTTATCGTTGCAACGGGCGGTAAGGCTGGATATTTCTTTAAGAATAATGATGAGCAGGGCTATAATCTATTAAAGGATTTAGGTCATAGCATTACTAAGCTACAGCCAGCACTAACTGAAGTTTATTTAAAAGCATTTTCTAATGCTGCTGATTTTTCAGGAATTAGGATTAGAGGGTCTGTTTCTTTAGTGGATGATATATCTAAGTCCGCTAAGGGTGAGATTCAGCTGACTAAGAAAGGAATTAGTGGAATTCCTGTTTTTCAGATCAGCAGATATCTTGATGTCAATTCGGCTGTCAAGGTTAATTTGCTAGCTTTTGAGACAGAAAAAGAGACCGTAGATTTTCTTGATAATTCTTCATGTAAGGGTGACAGATCAGTTTATTCGATGCTTATTGGACTTTTTGATGAAAGACTTGTTAAGGGATTGATTGATGACGATATTAAGGAGTTAAAATATGGTTCTTTAACTTATGAAGAGAAGTTAGAGATTATAGCTAATTTTAACTTTATTGATAGAGTTTCGGGCCTCGCGGGATTTGATAAGGCGCAGGTTACTAAGGGTGGCGTTAAGGCTGATGAGATTGATGGATTAAGTTTTAAGTCTAAGCTTGCTAGAGATGTATATGTAATTGGAGAGGCTTTAGATGTGGATGGAACTTGTGGTGGCTATAATTTACAGTTTGCATTTTCATCTGCATTTGTTGCGGCAAATGATATTATTAAGGAGTTACTATGATTAAGGTCAATCAGCTTAAGCTTGATGTTTATTATGAGGATAATGATAAGTTTATGGATGACCTTAAGGATGAGGTCGCAAATAAGCTTAAGCTTAATATAGATAGTTTTAAGATAGTTGAAATATTAAGATATTCAATTGATGCTAGAAAGGCGCATCCTCTTAAGGCAGTTTATTCTTTAGTTCTAAACTTAAAGGACGAGAAGAAGATGCTCAAAGGTCTGCCTAAAAAGTTAGATATTAGCCCTTTTAGTTATGGGGATAGATACGAGGATAGACTTAAAGAATTAGCCAAAAATAGGATGTCTGACGATGAGGATAAGAATCCTAATTTTAGCCCAATCATAGTAGGCTTAGGGCCTGCGGGCATGTTTGCAGCATTAGCTTTAGTTAAGGCTGGGATAAAGCCAATCATATTTGAACGCGGACAAAAGGTTGAAGACAGAAGAGAAAGCGTTGAGAAATTTTTTAAGGATGGCGTACTTAATCCTGACTCCAATGTTCAATTTGGTGAGGGCGGTGCTGGTACCTTTTCTGATGGCAAGCTTAATACAACAGTTAAGGATAAGTATGCAAGACAGCGTTTTATACTTGAAACATTTGTAAATGCTGGAGCGCCTAAGGAAATACTTTTTAACTCTAGACCCCACATAGGAACTGATTATTTGTTTGAGGCGGTTAAGGGAATCAGGCAGATTTTGCTTGATAACGGTGCGACAATTTACTACGATAGCAAGGTTGATAAACTAATATTAGATGAGAATCAAATCTTAAAAGGCGTTAGCTTATCTAACGGCGAAAGTTACATGACAGATAGCGTTATCCTTGCAATTGGCCACAGCTCAAGAGATACAGTTAAGAGTTTATTTGATCAGGGCGTTAGAATGAGTCCTAAACCCTTTGCAGTTGGCTTAAGAGTTGAGCATAAAAGAGAGGATGTCAACCTTATGCAATACGGTGAGCATAGTAGTTCAAAGCTTCCTACTGCATTTTATAAGCTTACTCATAAGGCGGCCAATGGCAGAAATGTATTTTCGTTTTGTATGTGCCCTGGAGGCTATATTGTCAATGCTTCTTCTGAAGAGGGAGGAGTTGTTGTTAACGGCATGAGCAATTATGACAGAATGGCTGATAATTCCAACTCTGCTATAGTCGTTTCTGTTACGGCTGATGACTATCCTTCATCTCATCCGCTCGCTGGAATAGATTATCAAAGAGATTTGGAGCAGAAGGCATATAATCTAGCTAAGGGCTTAATTCCTTCTGAACGCTATATAGATTTTAAGAATAACAACGAGCCTGATAAAGAAGGTCGAATAAGCCCGGTTCACAAGGGAGAGACTGCATTTGCTAATTTGAGAGAATGTTTGCCTGATTATGTAACTTCTGCTATAATAGATGGGCTTGAATACTGGAACAAGAAAATGCCGGGATATGCTGATGATGACGCATTACTATCGGGCGTTGAGACTAGAACATCATCCCCTGTAAGAATTGACAGAGACGATGACTTTATGTCAAATGTTAAAGGCCTCTATCCAACTGGTGAGGGTGCAGGCTATGCAGGTGGCATTATGTCAGCAGCAATGGATGGATTAAAGGTTGCAGAGCAGATAATAGCAACTATTAAGGAGTAAAACTATGGATTATCGAGAAGCACTAAAAAACAAAAAGAAGATAGTAGTAAAGGTTGGTTCGTCTACTATTGTTCACGAGGAAACAGGTAGAGTTAACTACGATAAATTAGAGCATTTAGTAAGAATATTATGTGACATAAAGAATCAGGGAAGGGATGTAATCTTAGTTTCATCAGGAGCTATAGGCGTAGGCTTTAACGCTCTAGGACTTTCAAAAAGGCCAAAGACTTTGTCCTTAAAGCAGGCGTGTGCCGCAGTAGGACAGGGCCAGCTCATGATGATATATCAAAAGATTTTCTCAGAATATCATCAGACAACAGCCCAGGTTTTATTAACTAAGAGAGTCTTAACCAACGATAAGAGAAGACAAAATGTTATTAACACATTTAACGAGTTGATGCAATTAGATGTCATTCCTGTTGTTAATGAAAATGATACAATATCAACCCACGAGATTGAGTTCGGAGATAATGACACTTTGTCTGCAGTTGTAGCAAGCTTAGTTGAGGCTGATTTACTTATTTTGTTATCTGATATTGACGGTGTATATGAGGACGATCCTCATAATAATCCAGACGCTAAGATGCTTGACACGATTAAGAATGTAACTGACGACATTATGAATATGGCCAAGGATAGCCAGTCTTTGGTAGGAACAGGCGGAATGATAACCAAGTTCCACGCTGCAGATATTGCCAATTCCTCAGGCTGTGACATGGTTATCACTAACGGCGCAGATCTTAACAACCTCCAAAAGGTATTAAGAGGAGAAAATGTTGGAACCTTATTTGTAAAGAATAAGATAAATGATTTTGATATGAAGGAGTACTTAAATGACTGATGAAAAGATTGCTCGCATAAACGAGCTTTTCCATAAGAGTAAAGCAGAAGGCCTTACAGAAGAAGAAAAGGCTGAGCAGCAGGCACTTAGACAGGAGTATATTAACAGTGTTAAGTCCAATCTAAAGGCCCAGTTAGACAATGTCAGAATAGTTAATCCTGACGGAACTATCGAGGAGATTAAGAAACATGTTTAGTAAAACTGGACTAAGAGATCAAATGTTAAATAGCAGGGAGAGCTTGAGCGAGGAAGAGGTATCTGTTTCTAGCAAGGCTGTAGTTGATAAAGTCTTAAACCTCCCTGATTATATAAGCGCTGATACCATACTTGCATATTATCCGATAAGGAATGAGATAAACACTCTTCCTATAATTGAGGATGCACTTAATAAGGGCAAGAGAGTAGGCCTTCCTGTAACATTAGATAACGGTGAAATGTTATTTTATGAAATATGGGACGTTTCCGAAGTAAGCGAGGGCAGATATGGCGTTATGGAGCCGGCTAAGGATATCTTAGTTGAGGCTGATGATGCCTTTATGATAGTACCTGGTGTGGCCTTTGATATGAGAAAGAATAGAATAGGCTTTGGAGCAGGCTATTATGATAAGTATTTAGCGAGATTTAGTGACATTTATACTTGTGCGCTAGCTTATGATTTTCAGGTTATAGATGCATTTGCAACCGAGGAACACGATAAGTCTGTAGATATGATAATTACAGAGAGACAAATGATAATTTGATTGGAGTATTTTTATGTTAAACAGTATTGATTTTGATAAGATTGATATTGAAGGCGCAGCACCTAATGATGAGACTCAAAGACAGTATTATTTTATAGCTAAAGCCAAGCTTTTAGTTGATAAAATGAAAAAAGAAGCAGGGAGAGATTTGACCTGCTTTGTTAAGACCTTTGGATGTCAGATGAATGCAAGAGATAGCGAGAAGATATTGGCTATGCTTATTCTTATGGGTTACAAGCCTGTTGAGGATGAGGATGCCGATTTAGTTTTATATAACACCTGTACAGTTAGAGAAAATGCTAACTTAAAGGTTTATGGTCATCTAGGATATTTAAAAAACAAAAAGAAAAAGAACCCTTATATGATGATTGGTTTGTGTGGCTGTATGATGCAGGAGCCACATGTAATTCAGACCTTAAGAACTAAGTATAAATTTGTTGATATAGTTTTTGGTACTCATAACATTTTTAAATTCGCTGAGATTTTTTATACAAGGCTAGAGTCAGGTTCTTCTGTTATTGATATCTGGGATAGGACCGATGAGATAGTTGAGGATCTTCCATCCGAGAGAAAGTATCCATTTAAGGCTGGAGTTAATATTATGTACGGCTGCAACAATTTCTGCAGCTTCTGTATTGTGCCTTATGTTAGAGGGCGTGAGAGAAGCCGTAATCCAAGGGATATTATTAAGGAGATTAGACAGCTAGTAGCTGACGGTTGCACTGAGGTTACCTTGCTTGGACAAAATGTTAATTCTTATGGTAAGACCTTAGAGGATAAGATGACATTTGC
>JAIKVP010000002.1 GCA_024685635.1 Lachnospiraceae bacterium | reverse complement strand
AAGTAGGTTAACTGCTCTGAAACTACCGAATCTACTGCACCTCTAGCCTCTGAGTTACCAAGCTTCTGCTTGGTCTGCCCCTCAAACTGAGGCTCACCAATCTTAACGCTTATGATTGCAGCCATACCTTCTCTTAAGTCCTCACCCTGAAGGTTATCATCCTTGTCCTTAAGCAGGTTGTTATTTCTGGCATAATCGTTAAATGTCTTGGTTATAGCATTTCTAAAACCAGTAAGATGAGTACCACCCTCTGGCGTAATTACGTTGTTAACAAAGCTGTAGGTTGTCTCATTAAATGAGTCGTTGTGCTGAAATGCTACCTCAACCTCAACTCCGTCTCTGTTGCCCTCGCAGTAAATAACCTTGTCATACTGGGCATTCTTATGTCTGTTGATATACTCAACAAATTCAACAATACCGCCCTCGTAGTGGAAGCTTCTCTCTTTTTCTCTTCCAGGACGCTTATCTGTAAGTGTTACCTTAAGTCCCTTTGTCAAAAATGCAGTCTCTCTTAGACGCGCTCTTAAGGTATCATAATCATAATCAAGTGTCTCAAATATAGTATCATCAGCAAGGAAAGTAACCTTAGTTCCTGTAGTAGAACTCTTACCTGCCTCCTCAAGTGGATAACATGGTTTACCTCTTTCATAGCGCTGCTTAAACATCTTGCCATCCTTTGAAATCTCAACCTCAAGCCAGGTAGATAAAGCATTTACAACTGATGCACCTACACCATGAAGTCCGCCGGATACCTTGTATCCGCCACCTCCAAACTTACCACCAGCGTGAAGTACTGTAAATACTACTTCTACGGCAGGAATTCCAGCCTTAGGGTGAATACCTACTGGAATACCACGACCATTATCAATTACGGTAATAGTCTTGTCCTCATTGATGAATACCTCAATCTCGGTACAGTATCCAGCCAAAGCCTCATCAACTGAGTTATCCACTATTTCATACACCAAATGATGTAAACCACGTTCTGAGGTTGAACCAATATACATTCCCGGTCTCTTTCTTACAGCCTCTAATCCTTCTAGAATTTGGATTTCGTCTGCTCCATACTCGTGCTCTACAGCCATGTTATTCCTCCTTTAATGTAACAGTTCCATTGACAACGTGATAAACCTTGTCTATTGGAAGTCGTTGATTAACAAATTCATCTAATCCCGTACAAGTAATTATAACCTGCACATCATCTATACTATTAAGCAGATAGTTCTGCCTGTCAGAATCAAGCTCCGACAAAACATCGTCAAGAAGCAGTATCGGTGCCTCTTTTATCTGCCTTTTTACTATCTCAATCTCAGCCAGCTTTAGTGATAAAGCCAGGCTTCTTTGCTGGCCCTGCGAGCCATATTTTCTGATGTCGATATCATTTGCATAAAAGCAAATGTCATCTCTATGTGGTCCAACGGATGTATATGACCTCTTTAAATCAGCATCCCTGGCCTCTTTTAGCTTATCATTAAATGCATCAGCATCCACATTAAACTCATAGTCTATCGTAACATTTTCTAGTGAACCGGTTAGTTTATCGTGCTTGTCCTTAATGATAACTTTAAGGTCATCAATAAATTCCTTGCGCTTTTTTATAATATAGCTTCCATAATCCACTAGCTGCTCGTCCCAGACATCTAGGCTAGTAATCAAGCTTTTATCATAATAAATCTGCTTAAGCAGGTTATTTCTCTGAAAAATTATCTTGTTATATTTTGATAAATACTGCAAATATATCTTATCTAGCTGGCATAGTTCAACATCAAGAAACCTGCGTCTCTTGTCTGGTCCGCTCTTTATTATGCTTAAATCCTCTGGGGAAAAGAAAACAATATTGAGCATACCTACTAGCTCTGATGAACGCTTGACATTTAAGCCGTCAATGGCAGCATTTTTCTTGCCACGCTTTCTTAAATGCATATCTATCTTGTGAGCAATATCATCTTTATCAACAATTGTCCTGATATGGCACTCGTCCTTATCAAAGTTAACCATCTCTTTATCCTTGCTGCCCCTGTGTGACTTAGTGGTGGCAGACATAAACAAAGCCTCTAAAATGTTGGTCTTACCCTGAGCGTTATTGCCATATAAAATGTTGATATGTGGATCAAAGCTTATATTCAATTCTTTATAATTTCTGTAGTCCTTTAACTCTAAGGATCGAATATACATAGCTATATCAACCTACTATCTTAATTTGCTCTCCATTAAACTCTACAATGTCGCCATCATAAAGCTTTCTTCCACGTCTTTCATCAACCTCGCCGTTAACTAAAACCTCTCCGTTTTGGATAACAACCTTAGCCTCAATACCAGAAGAAACCAAGCCTGCAGCCTTGATAGCCTGTCCAAGCTTTATAAAATCTTCTCTTAGCTTAATCTCCTGCATAATATCTCCTTAAGAAATGGTAACAGGAAGAATGATGTAAATGTAGTCTTTATTGTCATTCTTGATGCTACATGGTGTTTTGTCATTTATAAAATAAATAGATATTGTCTCGTCATCGATAGCCTTAAATGCATCTAGCAAGAACTTAGGATTAAATCCAGCTCTAAAGTCCTTACCCTCTCTTGTAACCTCTAAATTCTCTCTCATTGAACCAATATCAGAAGTAATAGTAAACTCCATATTATTGCCAACAAGGTTTAGAATAATAGGCTTGCTGTCTGAACCGCTGGTCAAAAGAATTGATCTATCAAGACAGTTAATGAAATCCTGCTTGTTAACTTCAATCTTGGTATCGTAATCATCTGTCAGCATTTGATCAACAGGATAGTATTTGCCCTCTAACAAACGAGTTACAACTCTTGTATTATCAAACTCAAACAATGCGTGATAATCAGTAACAAACATATTTATATCACTGTATGCATCGCCCTGCACAATACGCGCAAGGTCAGATAGTGCCTTACCTGGAACAATAATATCTCCATCAAAACCATTATTCTCTTTGATGTCATAATAACGCATAGCAATACGGTGACCATCTAAAGATGTGATACGGATTCTTCCATCCACCATCTTGATTGACTCACCTGTCATAATCTTATTTTCTTCGATATCTGAAATTGAGAAAATGGTCTCATTTATCATAGATCTAAAAGAAAACTGATTTAAGACTACTGACTTAGTCTTATCAACCGAAGGAAGCTCAGGAAAATCTTCTCCACTTCTTCCTGGAATATCAAACTTAGCCTTCTCGCAGGAAATGTTAGCATGATAATACTCATCTGTCTCAATTGTGATATTGTTATCAGCAAGCTTTCTAACAATATCTGAGAAGAACTTAGCATTAAGAGCTATTCTACCAGGTTCAATAATATCACCTACAACCTTGGTCTCTATGCCAAGCTCCATGTTATTAGCTGTTAAAGTGATAGTATCATCATCTACATCAATTAAGATACACTCTAAAACATTAAGGCTAGAGTGAGCTGGTACAGCCCTTAGTACAATATTGATGCCTTGTAACAGATTAGATTTAGAACATACAATTTTCATTTGTTCATAATCTCCTTTCAGAAAAATGTTGTCGAAAAGTCACGCGTTTATAAAATATATAAATTAATTTTAGTAGTTATATAAGTAGGGGATGTCAATATGTTTATAACAGCCAAAACAGGCTTAAATAGTTAACTTAGCCCCAATCAAAAAATTGATAATTCGTCAATAGCAGATAGAATTAAATGTTAGCAAATGATGATAAATAAATTGTCTAAAAATTCAAAAATCAGACTTATTTACATCAATTAACACTCTATCAATAACTTAATTAGAAGTTATACTAATTAGAAGTTATCTTATTTGTAAGGTTTTCTATAGTAGTTCTAAAGTTAGCGTCGCTGTTTATTTCATTTTTAATTTGGTCAGCACCGTGCATTATAGTAGAATGGTTACGGTTACCAAGATAACTACCTATCTGCTTTAATGTAATATTAGATAGCAGATCCCTACATAGGTACATACATATCATTCTAGGCTTAGCAATGTTATGCGATCTATTGGATGATATAATCTGCTCTAATGTTATATTATAGTAATCACAAACTGTATCTATGATAAGCTCAGGAGTTATTTCATGAGCCTTGTCTGGCTTAATCATATCCTTTAGGGCTTCCTCAGCTAGGCTTAAGCTTATCGGTTCGCTACTATTAGAAGTAATCCTGTTATATACGCATATTCTATTAAGTGCACCCTCTAGCTCTCGAATATTAGAAGTAATGTTGTTAGCGATATAGTCTAATATTTCATTACTTATATTATGTATATTCTCAGTTTCGCATTTTTTCTTTAATATAGCCATACGAATCTCGTAGTTAGGAGAACCAATGTCAGCAAGGACGCCGCTCTCAAACCTGTTGATAAGACGATCAGGAAGACCATTCAAATCCTTAGGTGGCTTATCACTTGAGAGAATAATCTGCTTATTGTACTCTCTTAAGGCATTAAATGTGTTAAAGAACTCTTCCTGAGTGTTATCTTTATTGACAATAAACTGAATATCATCAATTAAAAGAACGTCAAGCTCTCTATATTTCTTACGAAATTCACTAGCAGTATTGCTCTTGATTGATTCAATAAGCTCATTGGTGAACTTTTCTGAAGTAACATATAAAACCTTCTTATTAGGATCACTGTCTAAAATGTAGTGAGCAATAGCCTGAATGAGATGGGTTTTACCAAGACCAGAACCTCCATATATAAATAGAGGATTGTAAATCTCACCAGGAGCCTCAGCAACAGCAATAGCTGTAGCCTGTGCAAGCTTGTTGTTATCACCAATGACAAATGATTCAAATGTATACTTAGGATTCAAATTCTGCATATATATACTGTTATTGACAGGAGCAGTATTTTGAATGATGTCTTCATTGGCCTTGTCTTTTAATAAGAATTCAATTGAGGAAATGTCGCTGCTATTGGTATAATCTTGTATTGCAGTGACAAGCTCATAGTCTAGGAGCTTCTTCTTCATGAAGTCTATGGCTCTTTGATCGCTGTGGACAAAGAAGTATATAGTGTTGTTTTCAATTTTATATAATTCGAGTGGTTTAATCCACGCATTTATAACTGGTAAAGATGTGCCCTTATCATTCATAATTTGGAGAATATCTTGCCAATTGTCTTTTATGACCTTTTCCATAAAAAAACTCCTTTATTTCAAAAATAAACGCTACTCACACGCATTATATTGTACCATATAATCGGTCAATTTTAAATAAAAAGTTAACAACCATTCATCAACATTCATTTTATCATAAATTTTGATATATGATAAAAATGAAAACTCTTTATAATAGAAGAAACAGAAAAAAATAATTATTTTTAAACAGAACAAATGTATAGAAAAAAAGTTTTAAAAAGAATCAGATTAGTTAAAAAATAGCCTAAAATAGATAGTTACGAACATTATCAACGAGTTATAAACATTATTTTGGGTTAACATAAATAAAAAATGACTGACTTATCAACATTTTGTGAATAATTATGATAAATTTTGTTGATAACTATGTTAATATAAAAAATGTTGATTTTACTTGACTTATAGCTTTAGATTACATATAATACGAGATGATGTGCATTTGAAAGTACTGATGTACTGTCTATGTAATAGGAAGTTATATATTTGAAGGAGGTGTAAAACCATGAAGATGACATTTCAGCCAAAGAAGAGACAGAGATCTAAAGTTCACGGTTTCCGTAAGAGAATGGCAACAGCTAATGGACGTAAGGTTATCGCATCGAGAAGAGCTAAAGGAAGACATAAGTTAACAGCTTAATCTTATTATAATTATGGTAAGGAGGTCGTAGCTTGCGACCTTTTTCTTATCATATAGTAGAAGGAACAGGTTTGATAGAATTTGAAAGATTATGTTTCACTTAAAAACAGAGAGTTTAGCAAAGTATATAAAACTCGTAAATCTAAAGCCAATCACGAGCTTATAGTATATGCAGTTAAGAATGATCTTGAATATAACAGACTTGGCATATCTGTTAGTAAAAAGATTGGCAATAGTGTTGTAAGACACAGATTTTGCAGACTTGTTAGAGAATGTTATCGAAGCAACAGAGATAATATGAAGCAAGGATATGATATAGTAGTTATTGCAAGACCAGAGGTTATAGGCCTAAAGTGTCAGAGTGTCAATAAATCCTTTAGGCATTTGCTTCATAAGCATCATCTATTGGAGGATGATGAGTGATGATTAAGAAATTACTTATTTCTCTTATTCATTTTTATCAGAAGTTTTTATCGAGATTAAAGCCATATCCAACATGTAAGTATATTCCAACCTGTTCTTGTTATGCCTGTGAGGCAATTGAGAAAAATGGAGTAATACTAGGCTCATTGTTGGCTATTTACAGGATTCTTAGATGTAATCCTTTTTCTAATGGTGGCTATGATCCCGTACCTGATTTGAGGAGGAAGAAACAACGTGATTGATATGATAGCAAAACTATTTGGTTTTGTAATGAACTGGATATATGAAATATTAGACAAATTTGATTGTACTAACCTTGGACTTACTATTATTATATTTGCTTTATTTGTACAGCTTATATTATTTCCATTTATTTATGTACAGCAGAAGAAAAGTAAGATAACTCAATTTATTCAGCCTGAAATTAATAAGATAAGTAGAAAGTACCGTGGTAAGAAGGATCAGGAGAGCATGCTTGCAATGCAACAGGAGCAAAATGCTGTCTATAAGAAATATGGAACATCACCAACAAGTGGATGTCTCCCTATGATTATTCAAATGATTATTCTTTTTGGTGTCATTAAGATTATTTACAATATGCCTATTTATATAGATGTAATAGGTGAGTCTTATGCTAATATTGCTAAGCCTATGGTAGTTGCCATGAAAGAGGATGATTCATTAACTAAGGATATGGAAAAAATGGCTACTGAGCTTCAGGCTACTAGATATTATAAGGATTCTGAAAATGTAGATGATGTTGTATCCTTAATCTATAGATTTAAGGATGAGAACTGGGAGAAAGCAAGAAAGATATTTAAGGATTATCCTGATGTATTAGAAAGCATTAGCCCAGAAGCGATTAGTAATTTACGGTCGCTTAATAATTTTATATTAGGATTAAATGTATCAGATTACCCTAATCAGCACAAGTTTTCTTTATATTTATTGATACCTATTTTAGCTGCATTTTTCCAGTGGTTGCAGACTAAGACAGTCAGACAGCCAGAAATGCCTGCTGAGCAACAAGCTATGGGTAATTACATGAAAGTTATGATGAATACAATGCCATTAATCAGTTTGGTATTTTATTATAGTTTACCTTGTGGTATTGGTTTGTATTGGGCTGCAAAAGCATTTTTTAATGTCTTACAGCAGGTTGGTTTTAACATTTATTTTGATCATACTGATATTGAAGCAATTATCGCAAAGCAGAAAGAAAAGGCAGAGAAGTCTAATAAGAAGAGTTTCTATGATCGTATGATGGAAGCAAGTGAAAATGCAGCCAATGAGTCAAATACCAATCCAACTAAAGTGGATGGTACTAAGCTAATCAAGAGCGATGCTATATCTAAGGTTGCCAAAATGGGGCTTAAGAATATTGAATACACCCCAGTAGAGAGAACAGTTACGGTTAAGGAAGACGAGGCAGCTCCTAAGAAGAAAAGAAAAGATGATTTCGGAGATATCGCTAAGATAGCTAATATGTTTGAGAGTAAATAAAGGAGGATTTTGATATGGAAGAGTATCAGGAGTTTAAAGGCGCTACTGTAGATGATGCTATTTCTGAAGCGAGTATTGCATTTTCTGTACCAAGTACAGATTTAGTTTATGAGATTGTTGAAGGTGGTTCAGCAGGATTTTTAGGAATTGGTAAGAAACAGGCAGTTATCAAGGCTCGCTTAAAGGGTGAAAATGAAGACGAATTGTTGAAGAAGGCTGAGGAGTCAGTTAATAATGAAGAGACTAAGAAGCCTAAGTTTACTATGGAAGTAAAAGAGGAGCAGGTTAAGGTTGATACCTATAACAATAAGACCTCTATTAATAAGAAGCCAGAGCAGAAAAAGGTTAAGAAGGATAAGCCTAAGGTTGAGCCTAAAGTTGAAACTAAGGTTGAGACTAAGGCAGTTGAAAATAAGGCTCCTAAGACTGAAGCTCCTAAGGAGTTTAAGAAGGAGACTAAGCCAGTTAAGGAAGAGAGAGTTATTGTTACTCCATCTAATCTTGATGAGGTTCTCTCTAAGACTGAGGAGTTCTTAAAAGATCTCTTTGCTGCTATGAAGGTAGATACTAAGATTGATATTAAGTTTAACAAGGAATATAACGATTTAGATGTTGATTTATCTGGAGAAGAGATGGGTCTTTTGATTGGTAAGAGAGGCGCAACTTTAGATAGTATCCAGTATTTGACAAGTCTTTATACCAATAAGATTAGTGATCAGTATGTAAGAGTTAAGATTGATACTGAGAATTATCGTGGAAGACGCAAAAAGACATTAGAGCATTTAGCAAGAAATGTTGCTCGTAAGGTTGCTAAGACTAGACGTCCAGTTTATCTTGAGCCAATGAATCCTTATGAGAGAAGAATTATACATTCTGCTTTACAAAATGACAGATTTGTTATTACCAGATCTGAGGGTGAAGATCCTTATAGAAAGGTTGTTATTGTGCCAAAAGATAAGAGGTATTAGGATTAGTTAATATTTTTATTAGTTTTAATTTGGTTTGGTCGGATGTGGGTAAGGGTGTTTTTTTTCTCAGTTGTTTATGAGAAAGAAAAACACCCTTACCCACATCCTTTTTTTACGAATGTTAGATTAAAAAAAATATTAATTAATCGCTAGTAGAGGGTGGGACCCGTCGAGGGGGCGATTGGGTTTTGATTGTTTGATTTTATTTTCGTTATTGATTTAGGAATAGTTAGGTTTATAGTTGTTTTTATTTTGGTTTATATTAGTTTTTAGTTAGGTTTATAGTTATTTTTTGGAGTTTGGTATGAGTGAGTTTGATACTATAGCGGCGATTTGTTCGGGGCTTTCGTCTTCGGGGGTTTGTGTTATTAGAGTTTCTGGGGACGAGGCGGTTGCATTTGCTGATAAGATTGTGAGCTTTAAGGATGATAAGAGTGTTGGTGACTTAGTAAGCCATAGCTTTAGATTGGGAAAGATTGTTGATTTTAATAGTGGGAGTGTTATTGATCAGGGATTGGTTCTATTTATGAAGGGGCCTAGGTCTTATACTGGCGAGGATGTTGTTGAGCTTCAGCTTCATGGTGGTATCTATGTTGCTAGTAAGGTTTTAAGAAGCTTGATTGATGCAGGTTGCAAGATGGCTGAGCCTGGTGAGTTTACTAAGAGAGCTTTCTTAAATGGCAAGATGGATCTGACTCAGGCTGAGGCTGTTATGA
>JAIKVP010000009.1 GCA_024685635.1 Lachnospiraceae bacterium | reverse complement strand
TAGGATTTGATGCTTTATCCAAAGCCGCTTTAATGTCCTTAGTTGATGCTGTGTCAAATGTAGATTCAAGATTACATATTAATTGGTCATTAATACCCTGTCTAAGCATTTTATAATCAACAATCATCTCAGGTAAAATGTTCTTAAGAGCCTCTGACTGATTAAGTCTTTTTCTACCTGAATCGCTTCGCTTGTCGAAAATGCTTTTTCTTTCTTTGTAGTACTTATTAGAAGCTTTTTTAAGCATCATAAAAGACTTAGTAATATCATTTTCACTATAGCCATGTCTATTGCCCTCTTCAAGCATTAATATGGTTCTATTTAAGGCTGTTTCCATATCCTTAAAGTAATCAGATCCAATATATCCTATCTCTTCCTTAGCAGCATCAACATTATTAGCATCATAGTTAGGATGACTAGTTAAAAGTTCATTTTGAACGGCCTTTAACTTGCCAATAATATCGTTAACTCCTGCTTTATAAATGAAATAATTGTGCTTTATATTTTGAAGTCTATTAGCAGGAACTGATACTACAAGCTCTCCCTCAATACCTAGCTTATCTGAAAGACCATAAACTATATTTCTTAGTCGAATCTCTCCCTCTCCTTTAGCAATCATCTTAAGAAATTCTACCTGATAGCAATGATCTTTAATTGCTTTTGCACTAATACCATTAATTTGGTCATCCCTTATATCCTTATACTTATCTCCCCATTTTTCTTCAAATGTAAGGCCATCAACAAGAACTAAATCACTCTTATCAAAACCAAGTTTATAGGCCATGGTTCTATAATAAGTGCTTAACACTTTATTTACAGTCTGGCTAACTAAAGAAGACTGTGTTAATCTTGAGTCTCCAACTATACTATCATCATTAAGAAATCTTAAAACAGCATCTAGATCACCATCTGGAATATTAATTAATCTATCCTTTAAGTATTGCATATTCATATCTGACATAAATCCAGATATAGCAGATGATTGAACTGTACCATTAACTTCTTCTTTATGCTTCTCTTGTATATGTTTATGATACTTAGCAATCTTCTTCTTAAATCCTTTCTTATCCTTGCCATTTAGATATTTTATAGTATCCTTTTTTTCAAAATCAACAACTTTTGCATATTCAGCTTTAATACTATTATCAAAATCAAATACATTATGATAATCAGCAACCGAAAGTTTATTAGTCTCAATTAAATGACTTGACTTTCTAACTAGCTCAGACAAAGTTTTTCCCTTAAACTTGCTAAAAGTCTTAGAAAACTGTTCCCTATTAGAAGCAATATTAAATAAATCCGGATACACATCCCTAGCAACCATAATATTAGAATAATTCGAATAACCATAGTTGAAAGGAATAGTAAGCTTTTGAATATCTCCTAATGTACTATACATATCATCAAAATTTTTACTTCCCATCAAATCCTCAGAAAGCTGAGTATCATCTATTCCAAATCTATTATAAAAAATATGAGAACTCTCCTGTAGGAAATCAGTAGTCATACTTGTTAACAAGCTTAACTCTGGCATTACTCTTTCAAGTTCGTCGTAGTTATCATAGTTTATGTCAGGAATCTTATATTTCTTAATCTTGTTAGAAGCATTTAATAAAATGTTATTCCAAACTCTAACTGACTCAAGATATTGCTCCTTGCTATTGGCTTCAACTGTAGGGTAACGCCTACAAAATTCAGCAAATTCGCTAATCAATTCATAACTATCTGCAGCATCTGTGAAATTGGTCATATTAATAGCGGATTTAGAACCTAATGCCCATATTGTAAACATACTAAAGATTGTTGATGAACGCCTGTTGCTAAACACCTGACTAATTCTGTTCATCAAGTAATCATCTTCAAGTCTCTTAGCCTTCTTATCTAAATCTTTTTTGGCATTTTTAATTAGATCAACTCTTATATCTTTTTTTAATGAAGCGTATTTGTTTTCTAACTCAGCATTTTCATTTAATTGCGTTAAATCAATATTTCCCTCTTGATCTCTTTTTAGATTTATAACCCATTGATATCTTGTGTTTGTAGGAGCTGATAACTCAATCTTACGCTGTTTGGCTCTAGCCATGTCATGCTTGTGCTCAATTAAATCTACATATTTTTCATCATATTCATCAACAAATGATAATTCTCTATTAGGATCTTCTCTCTCAACAATGGATTTTCCTTGAGACTCAACCCAATCTTCGATACCATCTGTTGAAGGTTCCTCAATATACATAGAATTAAACTCTGCAAATTCTAATCTCTGCTCCTTAGTCATTCCTTTTTCAGTTAATAACTCTTTAACCATTTTTTCTACAATATACGAATCTCTATATTCTTCTATTTTTTTAGCTAAAGCAGCTGCTTTTGTTTCAGGACTAACTATTTCGTTAGGATTTTGTTTAGGATTATGTTTTGCATAAATATCGTCAGCAAATACACGCACATTATTGTTTTTATCAACCTTTAAGCGTTTTAAAATATAGTCAACTTCGTCAGGATCAATTATATTTACCTTAGTCAGTAAGTCTTCTATAGTTGATTCTTGCTTTCCTATAATGATATTAACTAGAGCAGTTATTTCATTATCTTGTACGCCGTTAAGCCTATCTCGTCCAATCGCAAAATATCTAAGTGCTTTACGCATTGAAAGAATGTCATTATAATTTCTAACAATAAAGTATGCTTTTTTGTCTCGATATTCATCGTTTAGATCAATAGTCTCTCTACATTTTATATACTCTGCGTATAGTTGATAGTAATAATTAATTCTAAACCTTTGATAAGTATTTTGCAAAATATCATAGGCATCTTTATTGAATGGATTTAAATATCTGTCCTCAAAATCATCATAAAGAGCATTAATCACATCATCATATTTTTCTGTTACGGTTTTTGCTTTTAAATCCATTGTCAGCAACTGTGCATGGGTATTAAAAATGAACTCAATCCTATCCTCCATATTATCTAATGAAAGATAAATCTCTTTAATAGTTTCAACTTGATTGTCAACATTTCCTCTAAGTCCCATCTGATTAAGTCTAAATAGGATAGGTCTAGGATTGTTGTTAACAAGGTTTGCATTTATATTGTTTGCTGGCTTGGCCTTTATATTGTTTTGCTTGCTTGAGGTATTAATATCATTCTCATGCTCAGATTTATTATCTTCCTCATTTTGTTTATTTTGCTCATTCTGCTCGGCTAGCTTCTGCTCATTCTGCTTATTCTGCTCAGCTAACTTCTGCTCATTCTGCTTATTCTGCTCAGCTAACTTCTTATCTGCCTCATTCTTGGCCTGGTTAGCCTTTCTTTCTTCCTCTTCTTTTCTTTGCTTCTCAGCATCTCCTCCTTCTAGTCTATTATTCTCATCCCATTCTCTCTCTCTCCTTGCGTTCTCTTCCGCTTTTTGAAATTTTTCATCATAATCATCCGCTTCACTATCGTCATCGTTATAGTTTTCTTCTGCTTCTCCATTATTTTCTTCTTCTACATCTTCCTCGGCCTTTTTCTCTTCCTCGGCCAGTCTTTCTTCCTCTTCTCTTGCCTGGTTTTTTTCATCTTCTCCATTAACTAATCGTATAAAAGCCTCGTCATCAGGCTCTTTATTTTCTTCCATCTTATCATCTGTATAAGATTCAAAATATCCCTCTTCAAGATATACTGAAACAATTCCAATACCATTATCTGAAAAAACAGCATGTTCAACTGTTGTTGTCTCGGTAACCTTTTTTCCTCTTATAATATAATCCTTAGTATATTCTCCATTATTTTTTTCAAGATATTCCTTGATGCATGATGACATAATCCTATCGCGTTCTTCATCAGTAAATTTAAGACTATTTATGACATCTTTATACCTATCAATAAGCTTGATACTATCATCCCTATATGCTAAATAAATAATATGATTAATATACTTACTATACAGGTCAAAATCACGATTAGCTAGCAATTTAAGGCCGGCTACAGACTCCGGATCTATATGTTCTCCACTATTACTTCCTGTCATCGAATCTATTTCGTCAGACGCATGTTCACCCAATAAAGCATAAGAACTAATCAGTTCTAGCATATATGCCTTGCCAATTTTTTCTCTTAGTTCTGGCTTTTTATCAAGATTATTAAACAGGTAATCAAGTCCTTGCTTAGTATCTTTTGTTCTGCTTTCATTCCACTTTTTATTCTCAATATTATACTTAATATCCTCAATTGCATTACGTAATTTGTCCAGGTCATTGATTCTGTTCAATTTATCTTCGATATTTTTTGATTCTTTTATGGCAGCCGCTAACTCTTTATTTTCAACTTCAAACTTTAATTGTTTTTCTCTTTCTATAACAGTATTACATATCTTAGTAAATAAAGTCCTAGATTGAGAAATACAGTTTAAAACGGGTTCACCATAGTACTTTTCATCTAATTCCATAAGAGTGCTGGCAATCTTACTCTTAACTCCAATTGCTTGCTCTACTTTTGCTTCAATAGCTTTACTAGAATTATTATAGAGGGTAACCAAATCATTAATAGACTTAGCTAAACCTTCTTCTACTGTTTTACCTTCAGCTTCTCTATTCTTTATAGCAGTATCAATAGCATATAAATAAGCAATTAGTTTTCTTTCCTCGTGATCTAAATTCGCAGAGTAAGCTTTACTCTCACCCTTCCACATATTAATGCTCTCGGATATCCTTGTACTTTTTTCCATCCCCTCAAAAACTTTATTATCTCCATTACTCTTTAAGATTTGCTTGCTCAATTCTGCCAAGGTCTGGGGCTTCTTGTTCTTATCCAAAAGATTATTATATGTAGCAACTAACCGATTGGCTTTAGCAGTAAATTCTTCCTTTCTATTGAATACAGGATTATTAACATTATACTCGTCTTGCTCCATCAAATTAAAAGCATACTTGACGCTATCTCTGATAGTATTTATAAATTCTACATGATTTTTAGTAACATCGTTACTTATGGATACACTTTTATTTAAATCCTTATCTTCAACTTCTGGCAAACTAGCCATAGTTCCAATCATATTAGCAATAGCAGGATTGGTTGAACAGAGTTTAAGTAAGTTACCTGCATTAGTATCTGCTAAGTATGTTGCATTTTCCGCATATGCAGAGAGCATAGTTGGATTGTATATTTTCTTTCTATTCTGAGCTTGTTTTGAACTAAGAGCACCAAAATCCTTCTCAAAATTAAAACAGTCCTGTAAAGCCTGAATTAACATTATTGCCTCATAGAGATCATTTTTATCCTTAAAACAGCCCTCTAAGCTAACAATTCTATTAGGTAATTCAATATTATATCGTTTACCATCCACATTTAAATTGTCTAATTTACTAATGCCATCATATTTAGCAATGTCTTCGTCATTAAACCTATTGGCGGGCGATTTTAAGCGATTAATAAGATCGTTATAGCGTTTGCTTAATTCCTTATATTTTTCTTGTCTGGCCGGAAGCTTCTTTAAGATAGGCATAATAGCTTTATATGCAGTAGCTAGCTGAAATGCAGCAACCGCTCCGACATTGTTCCATATATATTGCTTACCAGATGGAGCCATGTCAGGTTTATCCTCAATATGTGTTATAGTTTTGTACTTATAATTAGATATAATCTCATTTTTTCTATTCTCTTTTTCTATCTGATCCTTATTCATATCCTCCTTATTGGCTATTTCACGCATTTTCTGCTCATCATAGTAGTCAGGTCTATCGCCTAATTCACCTATTTTATGCCCTAAGAGAGAAGTTGTGCTCTTCTTTAACTCTTCCTCGACATCATCTGTTCTCATTTCCGCCTGTTTTTTTAGGTAAGGAAGATTGAGTTTTTTAGGCAAATATGCCTTCTCAACAATCAAAACGCCATTTTTTAAAAGACTTCTATTCGCACGCTCAAACGGCAAGTCGTCCACACCAGAATATAGACCTACTCTAACACCTTCATTTTCGTGAGGTGAGAGCGACCAGTTAGAGTCTTCTGCTAAAAGTGCAGGAGTTTTAACATTGCCCTCTTCGTCTATCTTAAGGTAATTAGTTGGGAGATCATAAATAACCTTTCCATCTTTAGAAAGGTTGATATCAGCGCTCCACGACATGACGAAGCTTTGATTTGAATTTAAAATATCGCGAACGAAGTCTTTAAGGATGACATTTTCAGTCCTCTTATAATTGCCTTCATTTAGTGAGTTCTTTATGAGTAGATTATCGCCTTTCATCCCAACAACCGTAATATAATGTGCACCATCCGAGATAGCCACAGGCGACTTATCAACTCTTATTGCATAGTTGATTTTTTCAATAATCTGAAGCGCAGCATTTCTTTCATAAGCATCATATTCCATATCGTTAAGTTCTTTGACTGTCTTCTCATTAGTAGCAGTTGTTTGGGGTAGAATCTCAAAGCTTTTCACCATTGAATTAGGAGCAAATGCTAGTATCGCGTCAGACATCTCTAGTACGCTTCCTACTTCGTCCCTGTTATACTGTATATCCTCTTTTGAATTGGCTGCAAACTTCTCGTTCACAACATTTGCATCTAACTTTGGACGGTATGCTCTTATATCCTCCTGGTCGATGTTGTTGATTCCTCGGCTCTTAATCATCATCTCCATACAGGTTGAATAGCAGCCGTTAGTAGAGGTCTGAGCCTTATTCATATTTACTTTTAGCTCAAATGAACTCTCTTCTTCTTTAACAACAAGCTCTGGGCGGTCTGAGTAAATGCCTTCTTTAGCTTCAATTCCGCTTGTTCCTTCCTTGATGGCCTTGGCTTTATAAAGACTGTCTAGTCTCTTAATAAGTCTAGCCTTTGAATATATGGATATGTTATTAAGATTCTCGTTAAGGTATTTTTCTACAACGGCTATATCTCCGGAATTACGGACATTTACAGGGATAAGTGTATTGTCGACAAATTCCCATGTGCGTGCGTCAACAGCCATAAGCTCTAAGAAGCCCCTGGTGCGCTCCTCGTCGGTCTCGTATTGGTCAAATTTAGCCTTCCAATCTTTTACGATTGATTTCCTTTTATGTGATTCTTTTCTTGAGATGTGTGCATTAGCAAGCTCTTCAAAGTCATACTCAGTGAGTTTTACTGAAAAGTCTAGATGCTTAACCTGCTCGTTGATAGCGTTAGCATTTTCGTTGATAATGTTCTCGTTTTCTTTCATATTCTTACCCTCCGCAAATTGTAAATTTCTACTATTTCTCCTGAATATAGCTTGCGTTATTTAAAACTCCGTATGAATATATTTTACTATGAAATTGTGTGATTTACTAGAATTATTTGGGAGTTTTGAAGTGAAACTTATGGCTCTGATAAAATGCCATAATTCACGCCTTGCAAACTTATATCAGCTTAATTGTTATTGTCGATTATAGACAACTGCGGGTTACAAAAGGGCAACAAAAAGGTGACATCAGAACCCTTCTGATGTCACCTTTTTCTTAAAACTAATTAACTATACTAGCCTCCGTAACATATATAAGCTCACAAGAGTGGTCACCACTGTCTGTGCGGCTTGTGCTTGAGTTCCATGTATAGATTCCACCTTTTGAATCAGTCGCTTCTAAATTAATTAAATATCCCTTTAAATGTACGTGATCACCAGTACGAATTTTTTTGACTGTGGACCTGACAGCATCATCAGCTGCTATCACGTGATTGTTGCTAGACTGGCGACTCACATCTTCCTCATTTCCTACCGGTGCTAGCTCATCATAGCTTTTCACTCTCCAAAAATACCAGCGATTTGACTGACTCCAATGAAAATCAATATCCTTATTGTGCGCCGCAACGTCTCCCCAGGCCAATGCCAAATCTTTAGGCGCAAACTTAGCTTCAACGCCTGAACCGGAATAGTTTTTTGTGTGAACCACAAGTGCGTCAATGTCGTAACTGTATAGATAATTGATTGTTGCTTCTATGTCGTCAATTGTCATTTTAGTCTGCCCCCTTGCCTCAGTTTGTATGGGCTCAGGAATATTGGCTATCGCTTTTTGGCTACCACCTTGCATTTTAAAAAATGCTAAAACTCCGATAATTACAACTACAATTATTATGGTTGATAGATAGTTTTTATTTTGCATTTGTTACCACTCCTCATTTAGCAGAATGCATTTTCTCCTACAATTTTTATTATAGCATGAAGAGTGATTTACTACTAGGGAGATGTCAGCAGAAACGTCCCCCCCTGTCCTCAAATCCCTACCAACCCATCTCCATAAGCCAGTTATTTAGTGTTCTCTCTCTGTCTCTAAGCTCTGAGGTCTTATCATAACTTCCAAGTTTATTCTCGCCCTGAATATTGCCGTCTACGATATATAAAACCCTGCTACATTTAGCTGCGACCTTAACATCATGAGTAACAAGCATCATAGTTGTCCCCTCTTTATTAAGCTTTACAAGCTCAGTCATAACCTCGTCAGACGAAGTCCTGTTAAGCGCTCCAGTAGGCTCATCCGCAAAGATAACCTTAGGGTTATTAATCATACTTCTGCAAATGCAGGCTCTCTGAAGTTGGCCACCTGAGACCTCATTTATATCATTTTCTGCAGTGTCTTCAATCCCAAGCTTCTTCATGAGCTCGCGGCCTTTCCTCTCAATGTCCTTCCTAGACTCATTTGATTTTTTAGACTTAACAGCAGGCAAAATAATATTATCAAGAATAGATAGATTTTTCATCATATACATTTGCTGGAAAATAAAACCCATCTCATCAAGCCTGACGTCAGCCATTTCATTTTCACTTAGCTTAGAGAGATCCTTGTCATTAAATGAAACCTCTCCGGCGGTCATCTTATCCATCCCAGAAACCGTATATAAAAGTGTACTCTTACCAGAACCAGAAGGCCCCATAACCGCCACCATTTCACCATCATCAACACTAAAATTAACATTTCTAAGCACATTATTTTGCTTCTTATTTACAACATAAGTTTTACATAAATCCTTAACATCTATAACCTTACTCATATTCTCAAATCCTTTCTATAATCATTAAACATAGCCCAATCTTTAGCCCTATTCCTTATCTAAATTATCTCTACACTACTCTATATTACTAATCTCATCCGCCTTAATTGTCCTGATATAAAGCGCCATCAGCCAGGCCCCAGACACTACAACCGCACAGACAATCGCTGGATAAATCAAAAACACCTCAACAAAATTAATCTTATATACTATTCCGCTAACAGCGCCCATCACCGCAAAAATTCTATCACAAATAAGCTTCGTAAACGGATAATCAAGAATTAATGCCATTAAAGACGACACGCAAATCACCGCAAAAAATCTTGAAACATGCTGTGAAACTATATCTGAATTTCTAAATCCAATCGCCTTCATAAGGGCAATTTCATTGGTTTCCTTGCTAATAAATGACCTCTCCATAAGAAGTGTAATAAGAATCACAATCACAATTGAAATCGCAAGCACCATATTCTTAGCCATCGTAACTGACTTAGATGAACTAGTAGAA
>JAIKVP010000275.1 GCA_024685635.1 Lachnospiraceae bacterium | reverse complement strand
AAAAAGGAATTGATAAGAAAAACAATCCAGTTGCTAATAATGAGGCTAATAAGAATGTTAAGGCTGAGCCTGTCAAGGCGCCTGGTAAGTAATTAATGTATTCTAAGAGGGTAATTGGTGGTTAAAAAACTGTCGCATTTTTGATGATGCGGCAGTTTTTTACTTTTAAAATAGTATCTGTATCATAAATCGTACACAAATTAATAAATTTACTCTTATATTTTCTGGGAATTGTGCTATAATAATAGGGTGACTAGTAAGAATAGTCAGAATGAAAGATTGGAGGTGAGACTATGGAATTTTTAGAAAAAATGATTAGTGGTGAAGGGACATATATACTAATTGTTATGTTTGCTGTATTTTTATTATTTGAAGTATTATTTGGATACTTATGGAATTATTTTATTAGCAAGGAATTAAAAGAAATGAATAAGAATATTAAATCGCTTGAAACTTCAGTATATTCGTATTCAAAAAGAGGCCCATATAATTATGGGAGTATGAATAGTAGTTCAAATAATAGCAATAATGGTGTATAATAAATAGACTTACATCTATTTATTAGGAGGATGCTATGGACACATTTTATTACGTTGTTGAAAGTATAGATGGAGATTATGCCAACTTAAGGCGCACCGATATTGAGAGTGATGACTTAAAGCTTGTTGCAAGAGCCCTGCTTCCTGCTGAAATTGATGAGGGGACTAAGTTAAAATATGAATTCTTGCAATATGAGATCATTGATTAAGGAGGAAAAGGAATGGTTAAGGAGATTGTAAGGGACCAGATTTTTTTAGCTCAGGCACTTGATGAGGTAAAAAAGGATGACGACTTTAAGTCAATTGCAGAGGATCTTAAGGATACCCTTGCTGCCAACAAGAGAAACTGCGTCGGCATGACTGCCAATATGATAGGTATTAAGAAACGCGTAATTATAGTAACTGTCGGAATTGCTGATATGGTTTTATTAAACCCTAGGATTATCAGAAAGTCAGGTGAATACCAGACTGAAGAAGGCTGTTTATCGCTAGACGGAGTGAGAAAATGTACCCGCTATGAGACGATAACAGTTGCATACTACGACCTCTCATATAAGCGGCAAATGCAGACGTTCAGTGGTTTTCTAGCCCAGAACATCCAGCATCAGATCGACCACTGCAATGGGATAGTGATATAAGATATTAAAGCGTAGCTAAGCATATTCTTGCCTGGCTACGCATTTTTTGGCTTAAGAAAATTTAATGAATATTGGCTAAAACACTGAACTTATGATATAATAGTAAAGTGCGTATGCTTATACCCTAGGAGGCGTTGTTATGATTAGAAGAAAAGCAGATATTAGAGTTAGAAATGTTGAAAATGCACAAGGTGGCGAAGGAACAGTAACATTTTCTGACTGGTTGTTGCCTGAGGAGGCAGCGGGGCATGGAAGAACATTTAGTACCTTGGTTATTCCACCTGGAGCGTCTATCGGATATCATGAGCACGAAGGAGAGTTTGAGGCCTATCTTGTTCTGTCAGGTGAAGCTACTGTCAATGACAATGGCGAGGAAGTGACCCTTTATGAAGGCGATATGAACCTATGTAAAGACGGAGCTGGTCATGGCACCAAGAACAATACGGATAAAGATTTAGTGCTTATGGCGCTTATTATGAATAGTTTAGGATAGCATTTTAATACCGCATATTAAATATACGGAGATTTTTATGAATAAAATACTTATTACAAATGATGATGGAATTGATTCAGCAGGAATTATAAAGCTTGCTAAGGCGGCTTTAGAAGTAGGAGAGGTGTGGATTGTAGCACCTGACAGTCAGCGAAGTGCCTGCTCTCACTCATTTACATTTACCAAGCCGCTTAAGGTTTGGGAGCATGATATAGGAATAGAAGGGGTTCACGCATTTGCCTGTGATGGAACGCCGGCGGATTGTATGAGAGTTGGAATATTAAAAGTTGTTCCTGGCGGACCTGACTATGCATTTTCAGGGGTTAATAACGGCCTTAACATATGCTATGATGTGCAGTATTCTGGCACTGTTGGAGCAGCTATGGAAGGAGCGTATTTTGGAGTTCACTCGTTAGCATTTTCACAGCAGGATGGCAATGAGGATGAGGTTATGGATAGATATATGCTTGAACTTATGAAAGAATATATGAACAAGCCTCTTACGAAGAACCAGATATGGAATATCAACTTTCCTAAGTGCAGTCTAGCAGACTGTAAGGGAGTTATGAGAGATGTGAAGGTTTCTAGAGATAGTTTTTACGATGACAATTATAGTGAGACTGAGCTAGAGGATGGCGTTAAACAGTATGATGTAATCTATAAGAGACTGTGGGAGGCGACTCCTGGCACTGATTTGGCAGCGATAATTGATGGATATGTTTCAGTTGGACTGGTTAATAACTTAGGGTGAGACTATGAGTGGAATTAGTAATTCTGGAATGAAGCCTATGGAGCCTAAAAAACTTCTCGTTGGGGTTATTTTGACAACGCTTATTATCTGCACGATTACGTTTATTTTTGTTGAGGGTGTAGAATATAAAGTTGGCGTTGTTATTACGGCTACTATTGTGATAGCTTTCACAATTAAATCAATAATACACGAGAAGAAAGACAATAAAAAAGCGAAGTTTTTGGCTGAAGATATTGAGAGTGGGGCATACTTTTTAACTCAGGAGTGGCAGGCTAAGTATATTGACTACAAGATGAAGCATCCATTTTCAAAGGTTAATGCTAAGTCGATGAAGGCAGATCTTTATAAGCGGTATAGAACTAAGACGGATTTGTTTTTTCTGCTTTTGTTTTTGCTTTTTATTGTTGTCGGAGTAATTAATCTGGTTGAAAAGCATGAATTAAAGTATATACTGGCGATTTTTGTTTTTACTATTATGTTTGTATATATTTTAAATGGTTACACTGGCAAGGTTGTCAGGAAGTTCTTAGCTAGAGATATAGATTATGATGCACTAGAGAATTCATATCTTAATGGGATTATGCTAAGATATGAGCACAATGGTATAGTTCTTGGAACTACGCATTTACATATATATACTGATGATAATATATATGCGATCGATTACAGGATTATAGAGGATTTGACTAGAACTGTTGTTAGACAGAAGAATTATGAGGATAGTTTATATGTTGGATCTGATTATAAGCATTTTCTTACTGTTCACATGAGAATGCCTAGTGGCGACTACACGACTAGAGAGGTCGAGCTCAACGAGTTTCAACTGCAAATGGTAATTGATGAGTACAACAAGTCTCATAATACTCTTAGCTATAGTAGAAAAGGGGATACAGTAGAGAGTTACGACAACATGGTTGTTTCATAGTTTCATAAGGATGAGGGTGATGATTTAATCATCTATCATATAAAGGAGGAATTGGAAATGAATGTTAGACAGCTAATTAAGGAGAGGCACAGTGTAAGAAAGTTTATGGATCTTCCTATTGATGAGGATGCTAAGGAGAAGCTAGATGAGCTTGTTGAAACAATCAATAAAGATACTGATTTACACATCCAGATGATTTATGACGAGCCGGATTGCTTTAAATCATTTATCCCTAATTACGGAAGGTTTAAGAATGTTAATAATTACATTGCTTTAGTTGGTCACAAATCTATTGATAATTTAGAAGTAAAATGTGGCTATTATGGTGAGAAGATAGTTCTTTACGCGCAGGATATGGGGCTTAACACCTGCTGGGTAGGTGGAACTTTTAGCCGAGGCAAATGCTGGGCGACTATTTCACCTGGAGAGAAGCTAGTCTGTGTTATCGCTATTGGCTATGGAGAGACAGAAGGAACGCCACATAAGTCTAAGAAAGCCCACCAGTTATGTAATGTGTCTGAGGATGAGATGCCGCTTTGGTTTAAAAATGGCCTGGTTGCTGCTAAGCTAGCACCTACCGCTATGAATCAGCAGAAATTTTATATTACCTTGTTTGATGATGAGGTGACCATTAAGCCAACGACTATTGGTCCGTTTGTAAAAACAGATTTGGGTATTGTTAAGTACCATTTTGAGGCGGTTTCAGGACATGAATGTCTATAGATATTTTAATAAAGGAGGATATTTAGATGCAGGAAGTATTTGAATTCTTAAAGAAGGCGCAGACATACTATTTGGCAACGGTTGATGGTGATCAGCCTAGAGTGCGTCCATTTGGAACTATTGATATATTTGAGGATAAGCTTTATATCCAGACAGGCAAGTCTAAGGATGTTTCTAAGCAGATTCAGGCCAATCCAAAAGTTGAGATTTGTGCATTTATGGACAATAAATGGCTTAGAGTTGCTGGAACATTAGTAAGAGATGACAGAAGAGAGGCTAAGGTTCATATGCTTGATGCTCATCCTTCGCTTAAGGGTATGTATTCCCCGGATGATGACAACACTGAAGTTCTTTATTTTAAG
>JAIKVP010000249.1 GCA_024685635.1 Lachnospiraceae bacterium | reverse complement strand
GAGTATACTAAGCTACAGATTCTATTCTTTTTCTATATACAGAACCATCTTCCAAAACATAAAACTCTGTATTCTCCTTTGCCGGCAACTGCAATAATTTATTAAACTCATTATATTCTTTATCATACTTAAGGTTATCGTCTAATTCTTTCTCCTTATTAGCATATTTCTTATAATCTCCATCATCCACTCCCTTTTTACTCACCGTTTTCACCGAGTTCTTTACTGTAGTACACACAGTTTTATATTCAGTATCTATCGTCCTCAAATATATTTGTGTTCTTTTTGCAGTTTTTTCTAAATATTTTTTGTTATAGTTCTCCGAATAATAAACCTCTAATAAAACACTCATCAAGAATAGTTCTTTTGCTACCTCTAAACTCTTCGCAACATTATCAATATAGTTAATATTATTCCTTAATTCTTTCCAGTCTTTGCTTTTATCTTTTAAATTGCTAGTTTTATCAGCCGTATCTTTTATTCGATTAAGATAAAAATCACAATCTTTCATAGCAGTTTTTCGAGCGCTTTGTATGCCAACCAAAGTAGCTATTCGTTGATCTTCACAATTCATAATATATGAATAATCTTCAATAGCCCCTTTTACAAAACTAACCTCAGAAAGCAAATCGGACTTTTTTTCTCCATATAAGAATTCAAGAATATCTTCAACTGACTTACTAATTTGTTTCAATTCGTTATTAATCCTTGCAAGAAAGAACTGCCCCGATGCAATCGCCATAACTGTAAACGCACCAAGAACAACTGCTTGCGGCGTCATACTAAACAATGATGCAGAACGTACAAATTGACCATTTTCGCCTTTAACATAAGAACTAAATCCACCTTGTTTTAATTTTGTAAGTGTATGTGGGATACCTTTAGGAAATTTTACGAGATACGCGCCGGTCATACCTACACTTCCCGCTATCGCAGGAAGATGACTAAGCAACCCCTCTATTTGTAATTTCTGCTCTTCTGTCAGCGAGACGGGTTCAAAGAGATTACTGTTACTAAAATCAGAACTACTAGTGGCAGAAATCTCAACTTCTCCTTCTTGTTTTAACTTCTCAATAAACTCCTTATCCTCATTAATTCCCTCAACTTGCAAATTATTCATATTAAACTCCCCTTTCAAATCAATTTATCAAGAAAACTTTAGCATTCGTTTATTAAAATTATAACATTTGAGAATGCATCCGTCAATTGTAACCACAACCCCACAACACCTGAAAACATGCGCATTTCAGTATTATTTACACTTGGATCTTGGTTATTATTCCTCACTGTCTTCCATAGCATCAAATCTCAGCGTCTTTACGCTCTCTTCGTCAATTTCACCCCTAAATGACAAAAGATGCGTCTTCTCACAAATAGTTCTCCCCTTTTCTTCCGAGCCACCAATTATATCGCTTATCTCCTTAAGAATAAGCTCTTCCTCACTTAACTCACCTTCATAAAGCGTAGCAGTGTAGAGCGGTGATACCTTCGGTGAGTATCCATGCTGAAGATGACCATGCTTCAATGCTCCACTGAGCCATTCTCCATCAGGTCCAAGAGCAAGTCCCTGAACACAACAGCAATCAATGTTGTCGCCAATCTTAAGCATCAAAACTCGACTTTTAGGACCGAACGGAAATCCATCGCATGATATAATATCCCCTGCTTTAAACGGCACGGGTAGATTCAGATTCTCGCCTCCGTAAACATCATAATCACTTATCCACATTTCATCGTACGGATACTTAGCCGTTTTCGCAATATACTCCATATCCTTTTTGAATATATCCATGCCAAACGAAATATAGACAAGCTCCTCCCTGACGAAATAGTAATCACAGGCATCAACATATTTGCCGTTATCACCTTTGACCCATTTAGTTACGTTAAACCAAGCAAGATCATCTGGCTCATACTCCTCAATCGCTTCATACTCATGAATGTACTCTTTAACATCCTGAAATGTATCGCACGCATACTCAAGTCCCTCATCAGTATCATTACTGTAGTCATAATATCCACCTGCCGAGAGCGTGAAAATACCATCTCTATCCAAATAACTAAGAGCCAAGTCTATAGCATTCATAGCACTATACCAGTGTATAGCGTCTTCACTTTCAATTACCTCATCCCTAATCTTAACAAGTTCCTCCCTTTTGACATAAATCGATACAGGCGAATACATAATCAGATTAATAGCCGTATACGGACACAACCCCACCGATTTAATATATTCTCTCATAGTGTCTGACGGCATACAAATATCAAGATAGCCGGTATAATTAAGCTTATGTCTATCATCTGTTATACATATATCCTCATCGCCCATATAATTACTTAAGTCCTTGTCCATAACACACCAACTTTCTTCAATAAAACAATATTAACATCACTCAAATCATCTGTCCCTTAACGCAAACCCTGTTATATACCTATTCTTATGATTTTCATCATAGGTTTCTTTTAAGTATTGACAAGCATCCTGAATATACTGCATAGATCCACCATTTCCGGTAAGTATCTTCTGCCATTCCAGTATTACATTTTCTGCTACATCTTCTGAGTCACTTGGAATGTCATAATAGTCCAATAGATAAGGATTCTCAGGAGTATCGCTGTCCCACATAATTCCTCTTTCTCGCTCTAATCTGTTTACAATGATTCCGGAATCTGAGTCATCACGCCTTATATTAGGATTACTTCTACGCGGCTTCACCCCAATGATACAGATATACTCATCATCGTCTCCTACAAATTTAACTATATCTCCAATCTTAAACGGATGCTTAAAATCAAAATACCTTTCATAAAACATCTCTTCCTCATCATAGCATTCAGTATCCACTTCATTTGAATAAATGTAATTAATGCCACCATCCTTGTTATAATCAACCTTTCCAAGCGAATCTTCTACAAATTCATCAAAATTGTCATATGCAGAGTCATCATCTCTACTCACAAGGCTAACCTTTTCAATTGAATGTTTATTACTAAGCTTTCGAGCCATCTTCTCTGCTAATTCGAAGGATGCATAGCATCCCTGCCTTGTGGAATCGTAATCCCCCGGTATAGATTCTCTCAAAATATAAATAGCATTTCCTTGATTCGAACGAAAAGCCTCCATCATCTCATTATCAAATGCAATCAGATGCTTAATCTGTTCTTTTAGTGATGTATCTGATGTCTTTGCTGCTACTTCCTCCAGCGCTTCATTTCTCCTTGCACAATCCATATCCGAATGATAATACAACCATGCTACCTGCCAATCCTCAAGAACAATGTCGTTATCCTTAAGATATTTCCTGGTTGTATCTGAAATAATTTCATCTATTGACATAAATATTCCTCCTAACATTTAACATCAGCAAAAGTCCTGATTACCGCATTTGCAATAATCCAACCAACCACATATACAGTATACCCTACATGAATGACAAAATATGTCTATCTAAACAATAAGAGGCTGCGGATCAATTCCACAGCCTCCATCATTAATCAATCTCCAAATGCACCATCTCACAAGCACAACTCTATAATCTTCTCCGCCACATTCTTCCCGGCATTAGTATCACTCGGCGAGCTAGAAACAGTAACCTTATACCTCTCGTCATCATAATACTTGTAAATATAGTGTGTTCCTGAAGCCTTAAGCACAAATCCGGTCTTCTCTATTATCCCCTTGATTTTCGCCGCGTTTCTGTAAGAATTAATCTTCTGCATCAACTCTTCTTTCTTCTCTTCCTGAGCATAATCAAAGTCGTTATAATCAAGTAAATCCTCTAAGAAGTCCCCAAATTCCTCTGCATTTTCGATAGCCCCATACACAACATCATAAATGACATCCTTATACTCACCGTCGTAAAACTCAAATCCCATCTTTTCATAGCTCTCATTTGCTATTCATTCTCTTATAAAGCTCTTATCATCCTCATAATCATCGCTTATAAAACGTTCCACAGTCATGTGAAGATCACGTTATCATTTTATTTATCAATATTAACCAATGTTAAAAATCAATAATATAAAACGTTTATTAGTCGGTATTACTTACGCAACACTTACTCTAATCGGATGTAACGCTACACCCTGTATCCCATCAGCA
>JAIKVP010000239.1 GCA_024685635.1 Lachnospiraceae bacterium | reverse complement strand
GCTGTCCTCTTTTTCTTCATTTCTAAGAATTACATACTTTCTCATAATCCAATCACTCCTAGCTGTGCGTTAAAGCATTATGTGATAAAGCTACAACCCCTTTGATGTCTAGCTTATCTGGCGTGATCTCTCCCTTTTCATCACTCTTTTTCAAATGAATCAAATACTCAATATTACCCTCTGGTCCCTTAATCGGAGAATAATCCAGGCCTAATATATTATATCCATTCTCATAGGCAAATGTTGACACTGCCTCAATTACTTCCTCGTGTACCTTAGTGTCTCTTACTACACCCTTCTTGCCAACCTTTTCTCTTCCTGCTTCAAACTGAGGTTTAATCAAGGCAACCACCTCTGCGTCAGGCTTTAAGAGCTCTCTTAATGGTGGTAAAACCTTGCTTAAGGAGATAAAAGAAACATCAATAGAAGCGAAGTCTAACTCGTCTTCAATATCATCATTAGATACATATCTAATGTTAGTTTTTTCCATCACGACAACTCTGTCATCATTTCTTAACTTCCAGTCTAGCTGGCCGTGTCCTACATCTACAGAATAAACCTTAGCCGCTCCATTTTGCAGCATACAGTCTGTAAAGCCGCCTGTACTGCTTCCGACATCCATAGAAATCTTGCCATTAAGGTCAATAGGAAAAACTTCCATAGCCTTTTCAAGCTTTAAGCCACCTCGACTTACATATTTTAGAGTTTTGCCTCTAACCTCAATCTTAGCAGTTTCTGAAAATGTCTGTCCTGCCTTGTCTTCCTTGTCGCCATCTACATAGACAATGCCTGACATTATTATAGCCTTAGCTTTTTCCCTTGAAGCGGCCAGGCCTCTTTTTACCATTAAAACGTCTAATCTTTCTTTCATATCAACATCCTGTATCTAGTCTTAATCTTATCTAAATCTCATCACTCACAATAAACTAGCTAACCTAAATAAAATCTATATTCCATCACTCACAGTGAATTAGCTAATCCTATCACTGTTCTAAATCTCTGCTAAAACCCCATCTATAGTCTCTATAAGAACTTTTGAATTAGGTGGCTTTAGTAAATATCTAGCCGGTTTAAGATTGAGCACAGCCTGAATATGCTCCTTATCATTTACGCCCGTTAGGAAAATGACAGGGATATCCTTAATTTCTTCATCTGCCCTTATCATTTCTAGCGTCTGTCTTCCGTCGCATATAGGCATCTCATAATCTAGCAATATCAAGTCAGGTCTGTCCTTGCCTATCGAGGTCATAGCCTTCATTCCTGAGTTGGCTAGGGTTACCTTATATTTGTCATCTAAAATGCCCTTTAATACTCTTAAGGTTTGGACATTGTCATCTACCACTAAGACCTTGGCTCTGGTATCAACCTTCTCTTCTTCATATGGCTCAGGAGCTACGATAGCAAGGCGTTTACATATAGTATCTAGAATAGTAGAATTCTCAACAGGTCTCTCGATATTAACAAACTGACCACTCTCATAATACTTAGATATTCTGTTAGCATCAGAAGCAGAGCCGATTGTTATAACTGGAATATTAGCGTGCTCTCTGTGAATCCTCTCAAAGAGAGTCAAATCCATATCGTATATTCCAACAAAGTTGATAAGAATTAAGGATGGGTTAACCACCTTAATCATACCTAATGCATTTTCTGTAATATCAGAGCTCATATGAACGCGAAAATGATACTTCAAAAAATCATTAAGGTTCTTCATAAGCTCATTCATTTTACCAACAATCAATATGGTCATTATAACATCTCCTCGATTCTAGCTATAATATCTTTACTGGTATCTAAATCCATATCCCTGATAGCAGCGTAGAGTTCTACAATAATCGGGTCAATCTCAGGTGTATATGAGTATGATTTTAGCTTTTCAGCTATCATATCTGCCTCATCAATATCAAAGTCTTCCATCGCTGGAATTAACATGCTAAAGATTGCTCTTAGCATTTCACTATCAGCGTGTTCTTTATCTTCTTCATCCTCTAATCCTAAATCAAAGAGCCCTCTTAGCTTGTCCTCGTAAGAACGCCACTCATTTATAAATATTGGATGAAGACTAATTATTCCGTCTAAATTAGTCTCTCTTGAAAATCCCTCTAAGATCTTAGCCATACCAGAAAGAGGCACAATTCCTATCGTTAATGCCACGCTCTTCATAGCATGAACCGTGATTCTATATTCATCAAATGCATCTTTATCATCAGGAGATTTATATATATCATCTAGCATCCTGTCTAGCTTATCAGCTGATGATTTGATTGATAAATAAAAGTCCTTTACTGTAATTTCTAGTATATCATCATCAGGCAAATGCAGTCTCGCAATCTCCCAATCGACTCCGTCTATTATAGGAAGTTCAGCTCTCTTAACGTCTTTGACTCTAACTGAACCCTCAACTCTCATAACCTTCTCTTTTGGAAGCTCGTCTATAATTGCCTGCTCTAGCTTGTCATATATAATAGGCTTAGATAAGTAGCCATCAAAGCCTTCGCTCATATATTGCTCTTTAGCGCCCGTTATCGCATTGGCAGTTAAAACATAGATTGGCGTGCCATCATAATTCTCCATGGCCTTGATAGCTTTCATAGTTTCAAC
>JAIKVP010000195.1 GCA_024685635.1 Lachnospiraceae bacterium | reverse complement strand
CTTGAAATAGAAGCAGTTCCTATTACCGATGAAATTGCGGAAGCATCTCAAGCTGTTCGTATAAGTCAATTCAGTAGCAGCAGTAGTAGCAGTAGTACAACGCTTGCTTCGGCTGGTATTGGCGATAATGATTACGATAATTATGGTTATTCGGATCTATCATCTGGTCAGAAATCTATGTATGATGACTTTGAAGCAGCGTTTAAGGCGTATGTACAGTCAGATGAATATAAAACTCTGGATTATACTCCATCATCAAAATATTATAAAACAATGCAGATTAATAATGATAAAGGTGCAACAGAATCAATAGGAATTTATTTGGCGTTTGCTCTTGATAAGAAATTTTCTGACTATGGAATTACTGGTTCACAAGCGATGCAAGTATATTGGAACTTTAAAAATAATAATCCAGAGTATTTTTGGATATCTGCTTTAACTATTACATATACAGACGGTGGTGATTATCAGTATGATGTAGTTATTGATACATATTATGCAGAGAGCGCAGATAGAAGAATGGCAGCTGAGAAAGCAATCGTGGATGGTGTAAATGCATATAAAACTATAGCAGATACATTTGATTCAACATATGATAAGGTTAAGTTTGTTCATGATCAGATAATAGATGATGTTAATTATGCTTATGTAACTCAAGGAAATATTGAATCCGATCCTTCAGAAGATATTTGGGCTCACAGTGTAGCAGGTACTTTTGTTAAAAGGCCTAATGCTGAAGGTAAGTATGAGATAGTATGTGAAGGTTACGCTAAAACTTTCCAGCTTATATTACAGGTAATAGGAATTGAGAATATATATGTCACTGGAACAGGTGGTGGCGGTCTTCATGCTTGGAATGCAGTTAAACTTGAGGATAAAGCATATCATTGGTTTGATTTGACTTGGGATGATACTTATTATAGTAGTCTAGCAACTGATAGTAGTCTAGCACCTGATGGTATTGAGTATGATTATTTTGCATCTCCTAAGTCATATTTTGAAAATAGCCACGTGGCAGGCACAACTAATGGTGATCCGGCAAATGGTGGATGGCTATATGCCTTACCTACGATGTCAGATGATTTTAGCTATACATTTTATTCAAAATATGGTATGTACTATAGTGGTTTAGCTGATGCAAATGCAGCGAGCACTGAGTTAAAGAAAACAGCAGCTAAGACAATTCCGAGAAATAGTAGAGTATTTCACATTCTTTGTGCTACTTCTGATGATGATAGTTATACGAAATCTGGCTACGATAGTTCTTTTAAACCTTCGAGTGTTAAAGTATCAAACTATGGTCAGGGTGTTTCAATTGTTTTCGCTGATATGGGTACTTTGGGGATTAGTGGTTTATCTTCCGGTTTAAGTTTAGATAAAGAAACAGCTGAAGTTGAGTGTGCTACAAAGTCTTTGGAATTAACAGCTAAGTTAACACCTGATAGTAGTAATGAACCGGTAAAATGGTCAGCTGAAGGACCGGGTAATGTTGTATTTAGTGAAGTAGCTGCAGTATCTACAACGATGTGTTTTACGGTTGCTGGAAAATATACTATCACAGCTTGTAATTTAGCTGGATCTTCTGCTGAATGTAAGGTCACTGTTAGTGCTAGTTCAGGCTCAGGTGGTTCAATAGCTACAGGTACATCATCAAAAGTATATACAGATTCAACTAAGTCAAGCCTAGTTGCATCTGATGACGCCGTCCTCTACGCAGCAGGAGCTAATGTTAAAGATAAGTCAACAGGTACGGTAACCTATAACAAGTTTAAGAACTTTTATACAGATATTACAACAAACAAATACACTAATGCCAAAGGCAAGAAGGTTAAGAGCAAGGTAATAGTTGCAGTAACTACATCCTCAACTCAACCTACTCTCAACAAAAATAAGGTAGCTAAAGATGCAGCTGCTAACAAGATAGCTTCTGCTACAAGAAAAGCCAATGGTAATCTTAAGGTTCTTGCTAAGAACAATGCTGGAACAGTTTATGTCTGGATTATGGAAGTATTTTCTGGAGAGGTTAAAGATGTTGGATATCTTAAGCTAAATGTACTTCAAGCACCTACCAAGCTTCAGATTCTTAACAAAGCCAACGGCTCAGCAGACGCAGCAGTATATAAGAAAGACAATGTAACTCTTGGTGCTAGCGTTGACATCTACTTAAACCCAACTGTTGCTAAGACTAAGGAATTTGTTTCTACAGCAGATTACACAGTAATCCCTGCTAAGGGAATGGAAGATTATGTAGAGGTTTCTGCAATAGAGAATAGTAAGTACGGTTATAGAATAAAGGCTAAAGTTCTTAAGAATAACAAGAGAACCAATGTTAAGCTTATTGCTAAGTGCGTACAGAATAACAAGAAAGCCAACTTTACAATAAGCATATTTAACTACGCTACCGGCCTTCCAACTGTAAGTGCAGATGCGTCTGTAGTTGAATTAAATGCATCAGGCGAGGGTATCAGTGGAGATGCAGCTGTAGGTGATTATATGTCATTCCCGGTAAAGACATCATCAGACGCTGTTATAAATGCGACAATTAAGCTTACAGCAGCTACATCAAGCGATGCATATACAATGACTGACAAGCCTAAAGTATATAAGATGAATTCAGCTACTGGATTTACTATTAATGCTAAGGGTAATATTAAGATTACAGATAAGGCCACAGGCCTTGGAACTAAGATAGCAACTAAGATCAAAACATCAGGTAACGATAGTGAATTAACTCTTAAGGTGCCTAAGGCAGTAGCAACTAAGGGAGCTACAACTTATATCTTGGTTGTCTATAATACTTATAATGTTAAGTCGAGCGGTATGAACTACGGATACTTTGTAATCCCAGTTACAGTTGAGACAAAATAGCAATTAGATATTAATTTAATCAATCTACCCCTCTACGATATGTAGTAGAGGGGTTTTTGCATTTGTCTTATGAATAGTTTTATACAATAATCATATTTACTCCATCAAAAAACTCTGACGGAGTTTTTTTATCATTACAAGGTCAAATGTTGATGAATACTGATAAAATGGTGTATAATAAACTAATGGATGACGAGGAGGTGTCTATGCGTAGAAAGCTTAGTTTAATGAAAATAATAAAGGATTACTTAAAGCGCGATGACAAGGACGTTAGAGAAAGACTTTTTATGCTCTTAGCGGGTATAGCCTTGATTGGAATGTTAGTCGCCATTATTGGTGGAATCATAATAGGAGAGAATATCCAGTCGATATTGTCTGTAATTATATCTTTTATATTTTTTATCATCTTAGTTAGGTACGGTTCTGTAAAAGGAAAATTAATTCAGGTTTCTTATATAACAGGGGCAGTTATAGTTTTTATTGTGATGCCGGTCAATTTTTTTACAAGTGGTGCAATTCACGGTGGTGCAGCTATTTGGAATGTCTTTTATGTAATGTATATAGCGTTGGTATTAAGAGGTAAACCGAGGGCGATATTATTAACGTGTCAGGCCGTGATGGTGTGTGTAATTTACTATATATATTATAAATATCCAGAAACTGTTCTTCATCATACTGAAGAGACAGCGTTTAATGATTCACTTGCATCATTTTTCGTAGTATCAATCATTCTAGTTATTATGATTTCCTTCCAAACATGGCTATATATAAAAGAAAATGATAGGTCACAAAAGCAGAGTGAAGAGATTAAGGCACTTAATCAAGCTCAGAGTAGATTCTTTTCGAGCATGAGTCATGAGATCAGAACTCCAATTAACACCATAATTGGTCTTAATGAGATGATTTTAAGAGAGGATCTTCCAGATGAAATAAGGGAAGATGCAAAGAATATAGAATCAGCAAGCAAAATCCTTTTGCATTTGATAAATGATATTCTAGATATGTCTAAGATTGAATCAGGCAAAATGGAAATATTGTCAGCAGACATTGACCTTGCAACTATGGTAGAGGACATTAAAAAAATGATTAAGGTTAGAGCTAAGGAGAAGGACTTAGCTTTTAGTGTTGATGTTTCTCCTAAGCTCCCTGCTATAATAAAGGGAGATGAAGTAAGAATTAAGCAGATTCTTATAAATCTTCTTAATAATTCAGTTAAGTACACTATTAAGGGCAGTGTTAAGCTTTCTATATATGAAGAGACTTCTAGCGAAAATGAAAGTATAGTGTTTAGTGTAACTGATACTGGGATGGGAATTAAAGAAGAGAGTTTACCATATCTATTTAATGCATTTCAAAGAGTTGATGAGCACAATACCAAAATGATAGAGGGAACAGGATTGGGGCTTACCATAGTAAAACAGTTAGTTGATTTAATGAACGGTGAGATTAGTGTTTATAGTGAATATGCTAAAGGTTCAACATTTACTGTAAAATTACCTTTAGAGCGAGTTGGTGACGCTAGTATTAATATGTCTAAAACAAATAAAAATAAAACGAGCAAGAAGAATTACCTACCTATGTTCACTGCGCCAGAGGCTAGGATACTTGTTGTTGATGATATTTTTATGAATATAAGGGTTTTAGAAAGGCTACTTAATAAAACTGAGATGACAATTGAGTCAGCGACAAGCGGAAAACAGGCGTTAGAGATGACATTAAAGAATAATTATGATCTGATTTTTATGGATCACGAGATGCCAGAGATGAACGGAGTAGAGTGCTTTCATGAAATTAGAAGTCAAGAGAATGGCAAGTCTAACAATGCTAAGGTTATTATTTTAACAGCAAATGCAGCTACAGAAAATGCGGATTATTATAAGGCTGAGGGCTTTGATTCATATATGACCAAGCCGGTAGATAGTCGATTGCTTGAGTCTGAGCTCATAAGACTTTTGCCAGAAGAATTGCTTATTATTTCTAAGTAAAAGTGATAATAAAGAATCATTAATAAAGAAATGAGGTAGAAATCTATGAAAACATTGGGTAACATTTTATGGTTTATTTTTGGAGGCTTATTTAGCGGTTTGTCGTGGTGGATTGCAGGTGTTTTGTGGTGTATAACCATTATTGGGATTCCTTACGGTTTGCAGTGCTTTAAGTTTGCTTCTTTATCATTTTGGCCATTTGGCAAGGAAGTAGTATACGGCGGAGGCGTTGGAATGACTTTGGTCAATATTATCTGGCTTGTTTTGTTTGGAATCTGGATGGCCATAGAAAATGCATTAATTGGCCTTATCTGGTGCATAACGATTGTTGGAATACCATTTGGTATGCAGTTTTTTAAGATAGCTAAGCTATCGCTTATGCCGTTTGGCGCTGAGGTGATTAAGCTTTAATTAGTAGTCTAAGCTAGATATATGCCGGTTGCTTATTTTGCAATCGGCAGTTTTACATAGAATTAAGAGGTGCTAGAATAATGGCTTTTAGAATAATAAGAAATGATATTACTAAAGTAAAGGCAGACGCTATTGTCAATACCGCTAACCCTGATGTTATAGTTGGAGACGGTGTTGACAGGGCGATATACGAGGCTGCTGGCGAGGAGAAGCTGCTTGAAGCAAGGGCTAAGATTGGCATATTAAATCCAGGCGAGCTTGCTATAACTAAAGCATTTAAGCTAAATGCCAAATACATCATCCATGTGTCAGGACCTGTATATATAGATGGCAATGCTAATGAGGCTGATAAGCTTAGATTATGTTATGATAGGGCTTTAAATTTAGCATTTGATAATAATTGTAAGTCTATTGCATTTCCCTTATTAGCAACGGGGACCTATGGATTTCCTAAGGATTTGGGGATTAAGATAGCTGTAGATGCATTTACAGAGTTTTTAGAGGAACACGAGATGGAGATAATTCTCGTAGTTTTTGGAGATGAGACTGTAAGAATCTCTGGCGAGCTTGGAGAAGAGGTTTCAAGCTATATAGATGCCAACTATGAGAACAGAGCCCTTAAGAGCGAGTATAGGCATGATAATCTGACAGGGGTAAGTGCTAGAGCGTTTGGTGTTAATTCTTTTGTTAGAAGAAGATCTACTGAATCATTTGCCGCGTCAGAGATGGTGGATATCACAGAGGAAAGTTTTGATGCTAGCGAAGAGTATGACTCGGTGGCTAAAGAAATGTCGCTAGATGACGCGCTAAAGGATATATATACCGACTCATTTGAAAAGCATTTACAGCAGCTGATTAACAAAAAGGGCCTAAAGAACTCTCAAGTTTACTCAGCGGCCAATATATCCAAACAGTATTTTTCTAAACTCCTAAAGGGCAAGATAAAGCCCTCGAAGGAGAAAATGCTTGCGCTCAGCGTTGGACTCAAACTCAATCTTGATGAAACCTATGATTTTTTGCGGATTGCAGGATATACCTTATCACCAATTTCGCAGACAGATGTTGTGGTTAAGTATTTTATCGAGCATGAGAATTACAATGTGTTAAAGATAGACATAGTGCTCTTTGACTATGGACTTGATCCACTGTCGACATATTAAGAATTATAAAGATAGTTAAAGGTCGCCCTAGGGTTGACCTTTTTTTATTTTTAAAATGCTATGATTAACTTGTCAAAAGGATAAGCGCTTAGCTTAGGAATGCTAACATTTTAAGGAGGTAATCATTATGGCAAAGAGTACAAAAACTACAAAATCAACTAAAGAGGCAAAGAACTCAAAGGAGAATAAGGGACTTACAGAAATCGTCTACATTTTAGACAGGAGCGGCTCAATGGCTGGCTTAGAGGAAGATACAATCGGAGGCTTCAATTCTATGCTTAAGAAGCAGAAGAATACCAAGGAGAAGGCAATTGTTTCAACGATACTATTTGATGATGTATGCGAGGTTCTTCACGACAGGGTTAAGATTAGTAAGGTTAAGGATATAACTCGTGAGGACTATTATGTAAGAGGCTGCACAGCCCTTTTAGATGCTGTCGGCGGTGCTATTCATCACATCGGCAATATCCATAAGTATGCCAATGAAGAGGATAGGCCAAATAAGACTATATTCATCATCACAACAGACGGCATGGAAAATGCTAGCAGAAACTATTCTTATGAGAGAATCCAGAAGATGATCAAGCGTCAGCAGAAGAAATACGGCTGGGAATTCATTTTCATCGGGGCAAATATTGATTCCTACGCAGAAGCTAGTAAGTTTGGAATCAGCGAGGACAGGGCTGTTAACTATGTTCACGATAGGATCGGTACTAAAGCTGTATTTACAGGAATCAGCAAGGCAGTATGTTCTGTTATGGCTGCGCCTAGTGCAATGGCTATGAAAGAGGCCTTGTCTGATAGCGACTGGGATGAAGAGATTGCTGAAGATTACAGGAAGCGTGGCTAATATAGGTCTATTATCTTAATCTTAAGAGATTCTTAAGAATTTATATAGCATTTTCTTTATAATTATCCTCCATAATCTAGATAATCAAAAAATAGGAGGATGATTTGATGAAAGAATATACAACGCCAGATTACATATCAGGAATAAGAAAGATTGAGCTAGATAATAGAGTTATATCAAAAATGCCTAGAAGAAAGAATAAAGGCAAAATAATTAGAGGAAGAATAGTTAAAGCCCTTGTCATTTTACTAGTTATCATGCTTGTCAGACAATTTTGTGTTGACAAATTTGGATTGAAGAAAATGAATGGTGCGGCAGGTGGTTTTACATCTTCGTCAGTAACATTTGCTAATTCTGAGCTTGAGGAGCTTTATGCTAACAATCCTGATGCGAGAGACTTTGTAAAAGATTATGATAAGTATTATGGAAGTCACTTTGATATAGATATATCTGACGAAGTGAATAAAGGAGGGATTCCTAGATTATATCAGTGGGATAAAAGATGGGGATATGAGAATTACGGAAGCGATATAATGGGACTTAATGGATGTGGCCCTACTTCACTATCTATGGTATATTGTGGACTTACAGGAAACTCAGATATGAATCCTTATCAGATAGCTAAAATGGCTGAAGCTGAGGGCTACTATGTAAATGGACAGGGAAGTTCTTGGAATATGATGGATGGTTTAGCGTCTGAGCTTGGCTTATACGTATCAGGAGTGGGTGCAAATGAAGGAGTTATTATAGATGAATTGTCAATGGGTCATCCAATTATAGCCATTATGGGACCGGGTGATTTTACAACAAGCGGACATTTTATAGTATTTACTGGAATAGATGATTCTGGAAAAATAATTGTAAATGATCCTAACAGCAAGAAAAACAGTAAAAAGAAATGGGAACTTGAAAGAATTCTTCCACAGATTCAGAGTGCTTGGTCATATAGCTATTAAGGCTTAGATACAGTTTATTTGCTACTAATTTGTAGACTTCCAATCAATGATAGACATAATAAATATCTAGTCTAAAAACGAACAAGAGAACAATTCTTGTTCGTTTTTTTATTTTTAAAATGTTATTGACTAGCAAACTATAATAGTGTATTGTCTGTATTAGAGAAAGCAATACAAAGGAAACGGTAAAAAATTCAAATATGACCTTAAAGCAAGGCTGATATAAGTATTTAGCACAGAATAATGAGGTGATTATCATGGAAAGAGAAATAATATCTGTTAAAGGGAATGGGGTGTT
>JAIKVP010000289.1 GCA_024685635.1 Lachnospiraceae bacterium | reverse complement strand
TTCAACTCTATCTTATATTATATAACAATATCGCTAGGATGTTAATGGAGATTTATGTGAAGATTTATCTACTGATTTATCCCTTTTAGCATTCAAACTCTTGACATACTTACAGACATTCTCAGAGAGAACAACCGTCTTATGATCAGCCAAATCACCTCTAAATCTCATCCTTAGATAGTTGTCGTAAACCTCGTTATAATCTCTTAGCTTATTTTCATCCGTAATCGTCTTCTTCTCTAGCATTTTATAAAGCTTGTTCATATTGTACTTAAGCTTATCGTTAGGAGACATCATTTTATACTTGATTGACTTCATTAGAAGGATTATTACGATAAGAACGATTGCGATAACGATTAAGGCTGCACCATTCTTTATAAGGCTGATTAACTGTTCTTTTATAAGAGTTAAGCCAGACTTTTCTTCGCCTTTATCGACCTTGTCATAGTTATCATTTTCTAGACCATTTTTCACATCTTCTAAGGATTCTACAACGCTTATAGCATCAGGACTATAGTTCTCATTTAAGCCCCATGAGGATGAAGAATAGTCACTATATGGCGCTGTCGCTTCAAAACGCATAAAACCGTAACCATCAATGTATGCCTCACAGTATGCGTGTGCTTCATTACTCTTTACGATGTCTGTATTATGCTCATCGTGGGCATAGCCGACAGTGTACTTTGAAGGTACATTTACAATTCTAAGCATCAAAGCCATAGCAGATGCATAGTGAACGCAGTAGCCCTCTTTAGCATCAAATAAAAATGCATCGATATAGTTGTCGCTCTTAGATAAATCTATAGATTTATTGTATTTATATTGTCTTAAATATTTCTCGATAGCCTTGGCTTTCTCATAGTTAGTCTTGCAACCCTTGGTTATTTCGTAGCTTAGTTCCCTAGTTCTTTTGCTTGCAAATGATGAGTCTAGATAGGATGAGAGAATAGAATCAGCATAGCTTTCTCTATAACTATTCACTTCCCTTGCAAGTTCATTATAGTCTTCTTCAGAGAAAATTGATCTAAAATCTATATGATAAATATGCCTAAAATATTTTACAATTGTATCATAAGATTCAGCCGGCAAATCTAGCTTATCAGAGTTTATTACGTCAAGAAAATAACCGCTGTTATAATCGATTAAAAGATAGCTTAATTTATACTCAAAGCCCTTCTTTTTCTTCTTTGGAATATAGCCATTTTTATACTCGATAACAATTGTATTCATTGGGTGAATAACATCATCGGAGCGCAGATATTTGTACTTAACATTTGCGTTAATTATCTTAGAAAAATAAGACGCTTCTTCTTCGGTCACACCTGCGTGATAGAGTGCATTAATATACTCAACAAGCCACTCGTTGTCACTGTTATTGTGATCAATAGCATTTGTCATGCCTTCTTTAGAAAAGTCTTTATAGCTCTTGCCCTTAAGGTAAATGTAGTACTTCCAATTATCATGCGAGAAAATGATATCTTCACGCTCTCGACTAGAAAGACCGGAACCGATTTGGCCTGTGCCTGAATAGCCTACAGTAGTGTTCTTGCTATTTCCGATGCCCAGACCATTAAACGCGTAAATTGTTTCATCTACAATTTTCTCGCCAAACTCATAAACATTTGTTATTGCCTTTTTAACAATCGTCCACTTACAAGGATCATCACTTACTGGCATAAAAACACAGAAAAATGCTATCAAGGCAAAGCCTAACAAGTAATATTTGTAATCTCTGTTTATGAAATTTGAAATTGAATAGACTAATAAAATGATTAAAGATATAGCTACCGATTTACTTATATCACTATAATTAAATAACCATAAAGCCAACGAAACAGCAGTTATAGCTGTCCATAAATACTTCCTTATTTTTACTATTCTAATAAGATATAATACCAGAGCAAGCATAAAACTAGCTATTAAATTAAATGTTATATTCTCATTTCTAAATATCAACGCCAGAAAAATTGATATCGCAAAACTAATAACAATATCCAGCTTTTGTTCATCAAAAAATAGTGCGACTAAAGATACAAATACGTTCACAAAAAATAAGAGCATAAAGCTCTTAACAGTTATTCCTTTAAGCTCAGCAAACACTAAATAATTAGACACAACTACAGCAAATGCAGCCATCACAAAGACAGTTAACGAATATTCAATTATAGCTCTTCTATTATTTTCCATATCGCATCATTCCTATAATAAGTTTTAATTTAGGCATGTGATAAGTATAAGTTAATACTCTTCTCTTTTTGCCTATATCGCGTTATACATA
>JAIKVP010000126.1 GCA_024685635.1 Lachnospiraceae bacterium | reverse complement strand
GATGATGCTTTTTGTTTCAGTATTTGTTCTAATATGATATTGAATGACGGGATAAAGTATATTGGTTCCTTTGCTTTTCAGGATTCTAAACTAGATAATGTTTCTTTTCCTGATTCTGTAGAGTTTATTGACTTTGGTGCTTTAAGTGGAGCTGAACAGTTAACCGATGTAAACTTACCACAGAATATTAAGGTTTTAAGACCATTTCTATTCTCGAATACAGAATTGAAGAATTGTGATATTCCTGAAACGGTTGTGAGTATAGAAGATGGAGTTTTTAGAAAAACCGGGTTAGAGAAGATTGTTATACCACGCAATGTAGAAAATTTGGGTTCTTCTCATGATAGAAGAAAATATGATGGATATGAAGGAGATGAAAGTGAAGATCAGGGAATTTTATATGGTTGCAGTCAGCTAAAAGTATTGTCTATTATGACCAGAAAATTAAAAAATGTTTACTCTTGTGCCATGTCTGGTATAAACCCTAATGCTACGATAGAAGTCCCAATCGGATATAAGGATAAATATACCGAGATGTTTAAGCAGGGTGGACTCCCCGATGGAGTTAAGATAGTAGAGATTGAAGTGAACGATTCTGACCTTGATTCAGTGAGATTAAACAAGACGAAGCTTAAGCTTAAAGCAAAGTGTAATCGCAAGCTTGAACTAATGTATACTGACGAACCTGATAAGGTGGTATGGAAGTCTTCTAACAGTAAGGTAGTTAAGATTGATTCAAGCGGTAACGCAAGATCTGTTGCTCCCGGCAAAGCCAAGATTACAGCGATATATAAGAATCATAAGTATGTCTGCAAGGTTACCGTGACTAAGGCGGATGCGAACAACGACGAGGCGGAATTAAAGAAGCTGATTAAGAAGCAGAGGCGCTGGGGCAATCTTAGAGTGAGCACGAATATTCACAGTAAGCAGTACAAATGGAAGAAGGGACGCCTGGTTGCTATTAAGTGGAGTGACACGGAAGCGATTGGTAAGATTAATCTCAATCCTTTCACATACCTGGAGACATTTGATATATCAGAGGCATGGGATGATGGAGATTGCTCAAGGTTTGGGCAGTACATATGCGAGATTTATGCCGATGACCTAAAGCATCTAAAAAAGATAGATTTATCAGAAACATTTCATAAACGCGATTTACCAGATGAGTTCATCCACACCGAGAACTCACCTAATGTAAAAGTGATTCGTGAAGCTGAGGATTAGGAAGACAGAGAAACCACAGGGTCTGTCCCCATGGTTTGTGTTCAAAAGGAGAAGTCTGCGTATGCGTTATTGTAAAAGAATACTCTGGATTATGCTGTTACTTCTTTGCGTGTGTATGGTAGAAACGCTAAATGTATATGCCCAAAATGTGAAAGAAAGCATATCTGAGGAGCCGGGTGAGATTTGCTTGGATTACACTTATTTAGATCTGCCTGTCGGAGAGCAGGAAGAATTAAATATTTGTCCTATAAATGATGATAAATATGAAAAATATTTTGGAGAACATAGTACATTTACATGGAGTTCTGATAGCCAAGATATACTTATTGAACCGGTTAATGAAAATAAATTTGGTGATGTTTATATTAAAGCAGTCAAGTGTAGCAAAAAAAAGAAGCATCACTGTAATGTATACGTTGAGTGTGGAGATATTGTCCTTAAATGTGATGTGATGGTTTATAAGAACAAAAAAACTATGAAATATTACAAGAATAAATACAAAATCGAAGTAACTAAAGGCTCAACGACTCTTACGGTGGGAGACTGTGCTCAATTAAAGGTTAAAGGGGCGAAAGGGAAAAAAATTAAGTGGTATGCTAAAGAAAGTGATGAATATTATGAGCCTGGATGGTCATGTGTTCCGGAAATAACGAGTGATGCCCTGATAGTTAATAAGAATGGTAAGGCAGTGGCGGTAAAGTTTAAAAATGATAGTCCTACTTACGCTATTGTGTATGCTGAAATAGAGCATATGCGGATGTCGATTAATTTTATGATTAAAACTAAAAAGAATAAACAGGAGCTAAAAACATTAAAAAGAATTCTAGATAGGACAAACTTGAGTAAAAAGAATAAAAATAAGCTTATTGAAAAAGGACATTGTAGTGGGTGTTATTGTAAATGGAATGGATATGGTCATTTATCAGGATTGGGGTTGCAATATGTAGGATTAAAAGGACAAGTATCATTTAAAGAGTTCAAACATCTTGAAGCACTTGATTTGTTAGGAAACTATCTGAAAAAAATTGATTTAACTAAGAATAAAGAATTGTATAAAATTGTGGTAAAAGATAATGAATTGAAGCAAATTGATTTGAGAAATAACAAGAAATTAGAATTCTTTGACGCGTCAAATAATTATCTTGAATGTATAGATTTTTCTCAAAATACAGAATTGATTGAAGTTGATATATCTGTGAATCCAATTGTGAAATTAGATTCGTTTGGGATGTGTAGTAAACTAGAGTCGTTAACTGTTTCAAATGATACGGAAAGGAATGATTGTAATTGTTTGGAGTATTTAGATGCTTCTAATAATGAAAAATTGCAGCACCTAGAAGCGTACTGTAATCCCAGGTTATCTGAAGTGAGCTTGCCTTCTGGGGACGCATTAAAGTATTTATGTCTTGAATTATGTGGGCTAAAAAAGATAGATTTATCAAATTGTATAGGCTTACAGCAATTATTTTTATATGGTAATAACGTAGATAAGGTAACCCTTTCTAGTAAAATGAATTGCGAATTGATATCATGTAATGAAGGAGTGGTTTTTTGGGTTGACGGAAACTATTATTCGATAGATAATCTTAAACAGAATATTTTGTGTACATCGCAGTATTGGATATATAATTTTGACTATGGAGATGACAGTGAGTGTTGAACATAGTATCCCATAATGGAAATATCTTTGCGGTACTGCTGCTGTTATCTCACCTGTAGGTAAGATTAACGATCACGGTACAGACATCGAGTTTCTTACAGGAATGGATGATTTAAATTGAATAATCAAATAACTGATAAACCGATGTAAAATAAATATGAAATGCGGAAGGCTTGGAATTAAGCCTTTCGTGTTTCAAACATTGAGTGTTTTACATTTTTTGAAATATTAGTTGCAATTCATGTTCAAAAGGAGAAGTGTGCGTATGCGTTATTGTAAAAGAATACTCTGGATTATGCTGTTACTTCTTTGCGTGTGTATGGTAGAAACGCTAAATGTATATGCCCAAAGTGTGAAAGAAAGCATATCTGAGGAGCCAGGTGAGATTTGCTTGGACTATAATTATTTAGACTTGGCTGTCGGTGAACAGGAAGAATTAAATGTTTGTCTTGTTAATGATGATAAATATGAAAAGTACTTTGGAGAACATAGTTCATTTATATGGAGCTCTGATAGCCAAGACATACTTATTGAACCAGTTAATGAAAATGAATTTGGTGATGTTTATATTAAAGCGGTCAAGTGTAGCAAAAAAAAGAAGCATCACTGTAATGTATATGTTGAGTGCGGAGATGTTGTCCTTAAATGTGATGTGATGGTTTATAAGAACAAAAATACTATGAAGTATTACAAGAATAAATACAAAATCGAAGTAACTAAAGGCTCAACGACTCTTACGGTGGGAGACTGTGCTCAATTAAAGGTTAAAGGTGCGAAAGGAAAAAAGATTAAGTGGTATGCTAAAGGGACTAACATTGATTCTTCAGAGTGGCCCAATGAATTGTGGGAACAAAATGAAGCAATAGCAATTGATTCTAATGGGAAAATAAAGGCGATAAGATTTAAGGAGTTTAGTCCTACTTACTCGATTGTATGCGCTGAAATTGATCATATTCGAACGTATATAGTTTTAAGAATTAAGTCAAAAAGAAAAAAAAGAGAAGTAAAAGCGCTTAAGAGTATCTTGAACAAAACGGACTTAAGCAAGAAAGATAAAGCAAATGTCTTAAATGATGATTACTATAAAGATAACGAAGATGGCGGCGCTTGTTGTAGTGTATGGGACGGGAAAGGACATTTGATTGAGTTGCATCTCGATGGAGCAGGGATAAAAGGAGCTATATCACTTAAGGAGTTTAAATATTTGCTAAATTTAAGCATGTCATCAAATTCGATTAGTAGTGTTGATTTAAGTAAGAATAAAGAGTTGAAATTTGTTCTGCTTGATTGTAACAGAATAAAGTCTATTGATTTATCGAACAACGCTAAAATAGAGGAGATAAATCTTGCGCAGAATCCTATTGCTAAATTGGATACCCTAATGAATTGTCACAAACTTTGTAAGTTATCGATTGACAATTACGGTTATGATAAGTCGAGACTTAAGCTTCTTGATATAAGTAAAAATGAATCGTTGGAGATTATTAATATACCGTATAATACTAAGCTACAAACACTTTTAATGCCGTCAAGTGATGCTGTGAAAACTGTTATAGTTGAGAATTGTGGCATTAATGAGCTTGACCTTTCGAGGACTCCGAATATTAGAGAGTTATATGCCTACAGTAACGATTTGGAAAATGTCTACACAGTTTCAAAAGGATATGAATTTTTGACATGTGATTCAGACACTAACTTTATATATAAGGGAAATAAGTATACTTCAAATGAATACTGTCGAAGGTCATTTCATTCGTTGCTGGGTAGTGGATACGAGTACTTGACGGATAAGGTAGGCGATGTTTGGCCTTTTTCAGAAATTTCGGGAAAAGAATATGATATATGGTCAAAGTTTATTGCAGATATTCCTGATGTTGACTATGTTCAACTTAATCGAATCGTTATTAATATGAAACAAGGCTTGGCTCGGAAGATGATATTAAAATATGCGGATGATCCTGAAGGTGTTATTTGGGAATCGTCAGACAAAAGAGTAGTATGTGTTGATTCAAGCGGAAATGCAGTAGCTGTAGGCGAAGGAAGTGCGAAGATTAAAGCGGAATATAAAGATAGAGAATATATATGTGATGTGAAAGTTACTTCGTATGATGTAAATAATGATGAAGTAGAGCTTAAGAAGCTTATTGATCAACAGCTTAATTATGGAAGAACTGCTGTATGCACGGATATACATGATGAGAGTCAGTATGAATGGAAAGATGGTCGTTTGATAGGTGTTGATTGGAGTAAAGTGGGTATAAAGGGAGTAGTTAATCTTAATGCATTTACATATCTTGAGTATTTTTATAGTGGAGGAGTATGCAGTGGTGGTTGGAGTATTGACGCTGATGATTTGCAGTATTTGAAAAAAGTAACTATAAATACTTATTGGAATAATTATGACGGCTGGGATTGTGAAGTACATGTGGAAAATTCTAAGGAAGTGATTATAGAGAACGTGGAAGAAAGCTATTGGGATCGTTCGTGATTTGTAAGAACCACGGGGACAGGTTTGGTGGTTTGATTGGGATGTTTTTAAATATGATGGAAGCAGTATGGGTGTAACCCCGATAAATACTATTCGATGAGGTGAGGAGTTTATGAATAAATATAAAATTATCCTTTATACAACTTTATCTATTGCTG
>JAIKVP010000093.1 GCA_024685635.1 Lachnospiraceae bacterium | reverse complement strand
CTTAAAGGGAATTATTCATTAAGCACTCTAATCTGTGAGGATGGAAATGAAGATGATTCTGATAATACCCCTAATATCGAGGAACTTGACTTGACCGATACTAATATTAGCGAATTGGATGTACTTGATTCTGTTCGTATTTATAGATAGAAGAGAAACCACAGGGTCTGTCCCCATGGTTTTGGAGTCTGCCGGAAAGATTGACATAGATGGCGATGCTATTTGGGATTTGAGAGAGAGGGAGAGAGTATGAGTAAACTAATTTTCAAGCTAAGTGTAGTTTTAGTTATGATATTTGTTTGCGTACATTGTGTTTTGTCTGTTAGCGCCGAAAATGAATATAAGATTATTGTTCCTAAGGGAAAAGACAATGTAACAGTAGGGGAAGCTGTGCAACTGAGTGTGAAAGGCTTAAAAAATGATAAAATTAAGTGGGAAGTCTACGAAGATGATAGTTGTACAATAAAGGCGCAAGGTATGAATATATCGAAAAAGGGTGTGTTTATAGCTGACAGTGTTGGAAAAGAAAACCCTAATTCTGTGACAATTTGTGCAACAATCGGTGATGAAAGAGTTGTTAAGGATATAGATGTTTATGCAAAAAGAAACCAATCCGAATATGAAGAACTTAAAAGGATTATTAATTCAACTAACTTAAGAAAAAAGATAAAGAAAAGGATTCTTTCTAAATACAGATATATGGATTATGGGGAGTATTGTGATGATGATATTGATTACGATTATGATTGGCGTAATAACGACGAAAACTATTGCGAATGGGATGTGAATGGTCATCTTGTTGAATTGGCATTAGAGTACTGTCGTATAAGTTCACTTTCTCTTAATAAATTCAAACATTTGCGTGTATTGAGAATCAATGCTACAGATCTTCGTAGCATTGATTTAAGTGGATGCAAAGAATTATGTTATTTGGATGTGTTTAATAATCCTCTGACTAAAGTAGATATTTCACATAATAAAAATGTCTACTATGCAAATCTCGAATACAATCGCATAAATAATATTGATTTATCAAAGAATAAGCAACTAAAAGAGTTGAATCTATCTTATAATAGACTAAGCGATTTTAAAGCCCTGAAGTGTACAAAACTAAAAGAACTCAATATTGAAGAAGGCGGAAAGAAATTAAAAGCTATTGATGTGAGAGGTTGTACTTCTTTAGAAAATTTTAATGCCCCTAACAATAGAAAGCTAAAAAAGCTTTTATTACCCTCGAGTGATGCTCTTAAAACTGTTATGGTTGAGAACTGTAGTAGTTTAAAGAAGCTTGATATTACTCATTCTCCTAATGCTATGAATCTTTATTTATATGCGAGTGGTATAAAAAAAGTATATACAATAGAAAAGGGATTTGAGCATTTGACTTGTAATACCGACACGCGTTTTATTTATAAAGATAAAGAGTATACTGCAGAGGAATATTGTCATCGTTCATATGAGTCGGCGTTTATCGGAGCGTATGATATTTTGAATGATATGTGGGAAGATGAAGAGTATATTGTGTCGCCTTTCTCGTGCCTGTCAGGAAAAGAGTATGATATATGGTTGAAGTATTATTATGATGTTCCTGATGTCGATTATGTTAAGCTAAATCACTCGGCTATTCGGATGAAACTGGGATTGACAAGAAAGATGGAGTTAAAATATGCGGATGCCCCTAAGGAAGTTGTCTGGAAATCGTCGGATGATAGAATAATTAGCTTTGATTCTAGTGGGAATGCATTCGCTGTCGGTGAAGGTGAAGCAAAAATTACAGCTGAGTATAGAGGCAGAGAATATACATGTGATGTGAACGTAACGGAGGCAGATGCCAATAACGATGAAGAAGAACTTAAGAAGCTTATTAATCAACAGATTGATTGTGGTGTGACAGGGATAAGCACTGACATACATGATGATAGTCAGTATAATTGGAGAGAGGGCAGACTTATAGGTATTAATTGGAACCATATAGACATTAGTGGTTTGGTTAATTTAAACGCATTTACATATCTAGAATATTTCTATAATGGAGAAAGCTTCGGCGGATGTTGGAGCATAGATGCTGATGATTTGTTGTATTTGAAAAAGGTAACAAAGAATCCTTGGAAAAGTAACTCGGAGTTTGATAGTGAAGTTCATGCGGAAAACGCAAAGGAGTTGATTATTGAGACAGTTAGATGAAGATGTTTGGGATTGACAGGTGATGCCTCATATGTGGATAGGGGACGGTTCTCGTGGTCTGACATCACTTTTCTCTCACGTTTGTCCTGAAAACAGCTAATCTCTTGGGATGGAAAAATAAGGGACGGTTCTCCCGGTATTCTCTCACATTTGCATCGTAAATAAAGATTACTCAATCCCAGGTACTACAAGAGATTGAGCGTTTTGTTTAAAACTAATGTGAGAAATAAGTGATGCAGAACCGCAAGAACCGTCCCCAACTCACACTAATTGGAAAACTGGAGGATTGGAGGATTCAAATTGACTAATACAATACGATAAGGTGGGTGCGTATGAATAGAGATTTAATAGGACGCTTTGCGAAGATTATAATGGTATTTATTACTATCACTTGTATTTCTTCTTGTGCTGTGTTCGCTAAGAGTAGA
>JAIKVP010000285.1 GCA_024685635.1 Lachnospiraceae bacterium | reverse complement strand
AGATTGAAGGAGGTGTTTTACTATGAAGATGACATTTCAGCCTAAGAAGAGACAGAGATCTAAGGTTCATGGTTTCCGTAAGAGAATGGGAACTGCCAATGGACGTAAGGTAATAGCATCAAGAAGAGCTAAAGGAAGACATAAGTTAACAGCTTAATCTTATTATAGTTATGGTTAAGGAGGTCGTGACTTTTTGCGGCCCCTTTTTTTCTAAGGATATGATTTAATTTGAGAGATTACGTTTCACTTAAGAACAGAGACTTCTCTGTTTGTTATAAAACACATAATTCGAGAGCCAACAGTGATATTGTCATGTATATCAGATCCAACAATCTGGGCTATAACAGATTAGGTATATCCGTTAGTAAGAAGATCGGTAACAGTGTAATAAGACATAGGTTTTCCAGATTAGTAAGAGAATGCTATAGAATGAATGTCGATGATATGAAGCAGGGCTATGATATAGTAGTCATCGCAAGACCTAAGGTTGTTGGTTTAAAATGTCAGCAGCTTAACAAGTCTTTTAGACATTTGCTTCATATTCATCATATGTTTAAGGATGATGATTAATGATAAGAAAGTTATTTATTTCATTAATTCATTTTTATCAAAAGTTTTTATCGAGATTGAAGCCTTATCCAACATGTAAGTACATTCCAACCTGTTCTTGCTATGCTTGTGAAGCAATAGAGAAGAATGGTGTTATTATAGGAAGTTTGCTTGCAATTTGGAGAGTTTTGAGATGTAATCCATTTTCAAATGGAGGCTATGATCCGGTACCGGACTTTAGGAGGAAATTTAAGTGATCGACTTTATTGCCAAGATATTTGGTTATGTTATGAACTTTATATATGTTATGCTCGGTAATATGGGTGTAACTAATCTTGGTTTAACAATAATATTATTTGCAGCATTTGTTCAATTAATATTATTTCCATTTATCTACATTCAACAGAAGAAGAGTAAGGTTACTCAAGTAATTCAGCCTGAGCTTAACAAGATTTCGAGAAAGTATAGAGACAAGAAGGATCAGGAGAGCATGCTTGCTATGCAGCAGGAGCAGAGTGCTATCTATAAGAAGTATGGTACTTCTCCTACAAGTGGATGTCTTCCAATGATCATTCAGATGATTATACTTTTTGGTGTCATTAAGATTATATATAACATTCCTAATTATATTGATATTGTAGGTAAGTCATATACTGAGATTGCTAAGCCTATGGTTGTAGCTATGAAGGAAGAGCCATCTATTAAAGATGACATGGAAGAGATAGCTAAGGAGCTTCAGGCAACCAGATATTATAAGGATCCTACAAGTGTTGAAGATGTAGTATCTGTAGTTTACAGATTTAAGGATGAGACTTACGAAAAGGCAAGGGAGATATTTAAGAATCACCCTGATGTACTTGAAAGCATTTCAGTTGATTCTGTTAAACGCATAAGATCGCTTAATAATTTTATTTTCAAATTAAATGTGTCAGATTATCCTAATCAGCATGGTGTATCTATATATTTGTTGATTCCATTCCTTGCTGCTTTATTCCAGTGGCTTCAGACTAAGACTATTCGTCAGCCTGAGATGACCGGAGATCAGGCAGCTATGGGTAATTACATGAAAGTCATGACCAATACTATGCCTATTGTCAGTCTTATTTTCTATTATAGTCTGCCTTGTGGTATAGGTCTTTATTGGGCTGCTAAGGCTTTATTCAATGTAATTCAGCAGGTTGGTTTTAACATTTACTTCGATCACGTTGATATCGATGAGATGATTGCCAAGCAGAAGGAGAAAGCTGAGAAATCAGGCAAGAAGAGTTTTTACGAGAAGATGATGGAAGCCAGCTCTAATGCGGCTGATACTGCAGGTACCAACCCTAAGACGCCTGATGGTACCAGATTAAATAAGAGCAATGATATTTCTAAAGCTGCCAAGATAAGTACAAAGGGTATTGAGTATACTCCTGTAGAGAGAACAGTTAAGGATGAAGTGGCAGCGACCGATTCTAAAAAGGATAAGAAGAAATACAATGGATTCGGTGACATTGCTAAACTTGCCAATATGATGGATGAGGGCAAGTAATCAGAATAAGGAGGATTAGTTAGTATGGATTTTGAGTATCAGAATTTTGAAGGAAGTTCAGTTGATGAGGCAATTACAGAGGCAAGTATGTCTTTTGGAGTGCCTAGCGCAGAGTTAGTTTATGAAGTAGTTGATGAGGGTTCATCAGGATTTTTAGGAATTGGTAAGAAGCCTGCTATTATTAAAGCAAGAGTTAAGCAGGAAGGTGAAGAAGAGTTAATTAAAGCAGCTAAAGAGAAAGAAGAGAAGGCTGCTAAGGAAGAGAAGAAGCCTAAGTTCACTATGGAGGTTAAGGAAGAGCAGGTTAATGTAGATACCTATAACAATAAGACCTCTGTTAATAAAAAACCTGAGGTTAAGAAATCTAAGAAAGAATTTAAGCCAAAAGTTGAAGAGAAGCCTGTTGTTAAAGAAGAGAAGAAATATGAGGCTCCTGCTGAGGTTAAGACTGAGCCTGTTGTTGAGAGCAAGCCAAAAGTTGAGAGAGAGATTATCACTCCTTCTAATCTTGATGAAGTTATCTCTAAGACTAAAGCATACTTAGATGACGTATTTAAGGCTATGAAGGTTGATACTAAAGTTGAGATTACATTTAATAAGGAATTCAATGATCTTGATATTGATCTTTCAGGTGAGGAAATGGGACTTTTAATTGGTAAGAGAGGTGCTACATTAGATAGTATTCAGTATCTTACAAGTCTTTCTTAGATTTCTTAACCTCAGGTTTTTTATTAACAGAGGTCT
>JAIKVP010000057.1 GCA_024685635.1 Lachnospiraceae bacterium | reverse complement strand
AATTTACCAGCCTTTAATGTTCTTTACCTGCTCTGCTCTTTCAGGATCACGATGATATTGCAGCTTAAATTTGATCATCTCTACGACTTCTTTTCTAGATTCATCATCCAACTGATAAAATGCAGTCAAAAGGTTATCAACATCAGGCATTCCATTCTTGCCGAACAAAAGCATGAGCGGAAACATAGAATTCTTCAGATATCCCTTTACCCTGTTTTCATCCAGTAGACCGTAGATGTCGTGAGGTATGGTAGGATATATCTCATCTTCTTTAAGTGCACCCGAGAATGGACTTGCCTCACATATATCGTTAACATCTATCTCAAGTTCATTAGCAATTCTTAATGCATAGTCAAATCTCAAGTTAGTGTCTCTTTGGATCAGCGAATACAACGTAGTAGGACTTATCTTTGTCCTCCTTGCAATTTCACGAACGCTCATATTCCTGTCATCAAGTATCTTTTTTAGATTCTGTCCATCTCCCATTTCGTTTCCTCTTTTCACAATTCTGCAATATACGAAATTCATACATTACCCTAATACTAACATAAAATAACATGTCTTTCAATTGAGCGTACGAAATTAGTATATTGATTCTTACGATTACTTGACACGCCTAAAAATCTGTGCTATCTTTAATGTACGATAATCGTATATCAGATATTACGATATTAAAACGAAAGGAGGGAAATCTATGATTGAGATCAAAGCTCATGACAGTGATATCAGGATGCTTACAGCTAAAGAACTCAGCTCTGATCTGAGAATCGGACGAGACAAAGCATATGCATTAATGAAATCACGAGGCTTCCCGTCAATCTGCATAGGTAAGAGATACTACGTTACCGAAGCAGCTCTGTCGGAGTGGCTTAAGAATTATGAATATAAAGAATATAACCTGTAAAACAGAATCTGTTGAGGAAAGGGGGTGATGCAAATGAGCACATCAACAAAAAGAAACCCCAAAGGTCAGGGATCTTTTACAGAGAATCCGGACGGAACAATCACATACCGAAAAGGTGTTGGAAGCAAGAGCGACGGAAAGAGAAAGACTCTGACAGTAACTGCAGCAAACCGAACCATGTGTATTAAGCTCATGAAACAGAAAGAGCAGAAATGGGAAAAAGAAAAAGCCAGGTATTCTGTTCTGGGGACTGATACAGTAGAGAGTCTTTGCACGAGACACCTTGATTATCAAGTCTCAAACGGCGAGTTGAAACCAAAATCAATAGATAGGCGCGAGGGGACCATAAAGAATCAGATAGCATCTTATACGCTCGGACGCATGCAGATAGGAGCAATAACTCCTGCAGATATCGAAGATCATATCAATGATCTTGTTAAGACAAATCTTTCGGTCTCTACAATAGAAAAAGTTCTGGATGTTCTTAATGCCGCTTATTGTTGGGCAATGGCAAGGGGAGAGTTGGAATCTAATCCGGTTGAACCTATTAAGAAGAGCATAAAAAAACGATTATCAAAGTTAGAGGCAAAAGCGGAGTTTGATGCAGATGTGATAGTACTCTCTGAGAAAGAAGAGGAACAATTCCTGGACGAGAGCCTTAAGAAAAACTCAAATGGTAGTTACAAATATGCCGGCGGACTCTTTGGAAGATTGCTTCTTCACACCGGGATGAGAGTCGGTGAGATGATAAGCCTCAAGTGGAAGGACTATGACGAAACACACGGAATACTGACAATCAACAAGAGCACATCCATGTGTAAGAACCGAAATAAAGCAGATGGTGAAAACGGATATGTAGCAACTCTGGGAACTACAAAGAATCAAAAAGCAAGGAAGATAGGTTTATCTTTGGAAGCTAAGGAAGATCTCACACTGATAAAGGAATACAGACCGGGAAGTTCGGAAGATCTTATCTGCAGGACAAAGACAGGAAAACAGTATACAGCAACTGAACTGGAACACTGTATGGGAACAATCTATAAGAATATCGGATTTGATGAAAAGATCAGTGGCTTGCATATATTCAGGCGAACCTTCGCAACAAGAATGTATGAAAAAGGGGCCGGGGCAAAAGAGATATCGGCCTACATAGGAGACCTTGAATCAACAACCCTGCAATACTATATAGCTATACGAAAAAAGATGCGTATAGGAGATCGAATGGAGCAGGTAGTGCCACTTCCCGTATAACAGATGAACGTGATGAGAAAAAGAAGAATTTCAAAGAGAAGGTGATTCGTTTTTGTAGCCTATGGGATAGAATTCAATCGAACAGGCTACAAAGACGATTGCCTTGAAGCTAACTTCAAGGCAACAAACATAAATGCAGTTTACTGCATTTATGAGCTCTCCGCAGGAGTCCTGCTGAAGGCAACCCTCGGTAGAGCGACTTATGTTTTGATACGAAGTGTCAAAACTAATAAGGCGTTACTTCTGGCACAGAAGTAATAGCAACCCGCTGGTATGCAGCG
>JAIKVP010000315.1 GCA_024685635.1 Lachnospiraceae bacterium | reverse complement strand
CCATGACTATAAGTCAGTAAGACCCCTTGAAGACTACAAGGTTGATAGGTGATAGGTGGAAGTGTGGTAACATATGGAGCTGAATCATACTAATAGGTCGAGGGCTTGTCTAAAATAAGGTTTGATCTTTTGCAAATTTAGGTGCTTACTATGTGCAGTTTTTAAGGTATAAATCCATAGGGGATTGGTCAAATGGTATGACAAGGGTCTCCAAAACCTTTAGCGGGGGTTCGATTCCCTCATCCCCTGTTAGCGAAGTTGTTATGACTTCGCTTTTTTTTTGTCAATTTTCTACAAGTCGATTTGTTGACGATTACCCCATAATTATGGTAAACTGTAGCAGAGTATCGTTTAAAAGGGGGGTGTCGGTATGGCAATTCACAAGAATCAAAGAATTATGCTTGTAATCAGCTTGGTTCTTTTTGCTTTCTATACATTTGCAACATTCTTTGCAGATGAAATAGTATATGACATAACATCTCCATGTTTGACACTTTCAATATTTTTACTCATTATAGTATCGTTACCATATAGCAACAGATATAGGCGCTCAGGGCAAATGTTTGCTATAGGAGTATTCTTTTGGTTTGTCGCTGACATTTTCTGGATGCTTTATAACAATGTTAATGATGATGAACTTTTGATTAATATATCAAGTCAGCTTTATCTTATGCCTGAATTAACTTTAGGTCTGGGTTTGCTCTTTTATTTAAGAAGAGACTTTGGCGCAACTGTTTTTGCGAGATTTGCTATTAATTCGTTTATGATGACTGCCGTCTTTTTGATGTTTATTTATAAGGCTGGTTTTAATAAGTATATTGCTGCAGAGACTATAGATATCAATAAGTTAGATATGATAGTAAATCTCTGGATGGTAGTATTTACTACTTGCGCCTTGTTTTCTGTGTTTAGCGCAAGTGGCTTTAAGGAACACACTAAGGCGGGCTGGATTACTGCAGCTGCTATTATTTTATACAACATATTAGAGGCATCTCAGATTATTCATGAGATGATGGGACTGCCTAACGAGAGTATATATGCTGACATTTTATTTGTATTTTCACTTTTGATGATAGGCATTGCATTTACCGATGCTGACATAGCTAATCGTGATCCAATGAAGGATATCAGGATGAAGGCTATAGGTGAGGCTATTAAGATTATGTGGATTAATACAGGGCTTGTATTGGGCATTTCATTTGTCTTGATGCTATGTAGAGTACTGACGCTTACAGAGTTTTTGTTCGTTGCTATGATTACTCTTGTCTACGTGGTTATGTATAAGAATGTACAGACTACTGAGTTAATTAACGAACTCTTGGTTAATCAAAAGGATGAAAATGCTAGGCTGGAGAAGCTAGTTGAGGAGAAGACTAAAGAACTTCAGGGTGTTAATCACTATCTAGAGATGGTGTCTAATACTGATGAATTGACTGGCCTTCATAATAGAAGATATGGAATGAGTTTCGTTGACAACTTAACCAGGGATGACCTTAATTTCCCGTTTGCACTTTATTCTTTAGACCTTAATTATTTTAAGCCGATTAATGATAATTATGGTCATGATATGGGAGATATGGTTCTTAAGGAAGTTGCAGACAGGTTGAAGAATATTCCATTTGAGAGGTGTACACCATTTAGAATTGGTGGAGATGAGTTTATTGTGGTTTATAATGCAATCGATGATGACGAAACCGTAGAAGCGATTGCTAAAAAGATATGTGAAATGATAGATGAGCCTATTATCTGTGAGGATAAGAAGGACTATATTAATAATACTCATCATATGTTTACGCTATCTACAAGTGTCGGTGTGGCTTTGTATCCAGATGATACTAAAGATATAGATATGCTTTTCATACAGGCAGACAGGGCTATGTATTCAATTAAGCATACCCACGAGAAGAGTGCATATAAGTTTTATAGGGATTTACCTAAGGAGAATCTAAATGAGCAATGATGAATCCAATCCTACAATTGATAAAATTGCAAAACTTGCTATAGTCATTCCTTGTTATAATGAAGAGGAAGTGCTCCCTATAACAGCCCCTATGTTTTTAGAGAAACTTAATTTACTTATTTCATCTAAGAAGATTGCAAATGACAGTTATATATTATTTGTAAATGATGGAAGTAAAGACAAAACATGGGAGATAATATCAGAGCTTGCTGACTCTGATAATCATTATAAGGGCATTGCACTTAGCAGAAATAGAGGCCATCAAAACGCTTTACTAGCGGGCCTTATGGAGGCTAAGTTAGACTGTGACATCACTATTTCTATAGATTGTGATGGTCAGGATGATATTAATGCTATGGATGAAATGATTAAAGAATATTATTCTGGTGCGGATATAGTTTATGGTGTGAGAAGTAATCGTAGCTCTGATTCATTTTTTAAGCGAGCATCGGCACAGTCCTACTATAGAATCCTAAATAAAATGGGAGTAGAGGTTATATATAATCATGCTGATTATAGACTTACATCAAAAAGAGTCTTAGATGAATTAGCCAATTTCAAAGAGGTTAATCTCTATTTGAGAGGTATGTTTGCGCTAGTCGGATTTAAGAGTACCTCAGTATATTATGAGAGACGTGAAAGAAAAGCAGGCAAGAGCCATTATCCAATTAGGAAAATGCTTGGCCTAGCTATTGATGGTGTAACTAGTTTTTCGATTCAGCCTATAAGATTTATAACAGGCTTGGGAGTCTTTATGGCTCTATTTAGCTTTTTACTTATTATATATGCCCTTGTTTCATTTGTTTTAGGTAATGTGGTTCACGGATGGGCAAGTAGCATTATAAGCGTACTTATGATAGGCGGAATTCAGCTTATCTCGCTTGGTGTTATAGGTGAATATGTAGGTAAAATTTATCTTGAAACTAAAGACAGACCAAGATATATTATCAGCGACAAAACTGATGATAAGAAAGATAAATAGCAATTACTTTTAATAAATGACTTGAATTGATTGCTAGAATAGACTAAGAAAGAAGATTATTATGAAGTATATTAAGCCCACAATGTTATATTTATTGTATGCGGGCATTGTTATTATTGTTTGCATTTTTATGGTTCAATTAGTTGCCGCTAACGGCATTTATCCATCAGGCTCAGATACTATGTACCATGTATATAGAGGTCAGTATGTCTATGAGTCTGTCAAATCGGGTGATTTATACCCACTACTTAATCAATATTGGTATAATGGCGTCGAGTTAATGAGATACTGGCCACCATTTACCGCATATCTTATGGCATTTTTTGACTTTATTGCAAGTGGAGATGTCTTTAATGGTTACCTTTTTTATATAGGCTTTATTTTTATAGGAGGAGCAATTTCCTGGGCTTTTGTTGGCTATAAGCTAAAAAGGCCTGTTTTGGGCTGCTTTTTAGGAATTCTATGGTTCTTTATTCCTAATAATCTATATGCGTTATTCGGAGAAGGCAACCTTCCTAGAGCACTTTCTATGGTATTTCTACCGCTGTTATTTTTTTGCATATATAACTATTATTTAAATGAAAATGTCAGCAATCTCGTTGGAATAATTGTGTTTACTTTTCTAATTGTAATGTGTCATTTAGGATATGCAGGAATGGTTATTCTGGCACTAGCCGTATATATGATTATTTACTGTATTATAAACGAACATTCAATAATAAAAAGCATAAGAATACTGATTTCGATACTGCTAGGATTTGCGTTGACTGGCCTTTATGCAATACCATCTCTACATGGTGGAATGACATCAGGAGATAACGCTAACAAGCTCCAGTTATTCTTCGCGCCACTTAAGACAACCCTTAACCCATTATATAGAATTACAGATAATATAGCTACATTCTATTTTGGGCTTGCTGTCCTCATTTTAATAATCATTGGAATAATCGGAAGTCATAAAGAGCAGGAGGCAGGATTTATAAATGCTATTATCATTCTTTTACTTACCTCAAGCTCAGCATATTACCTCGTGAAAATGCTACCGGGAAGCGGTTTTTTGTGGATGATCAGATTCATTTCCATTGCAATCTGCTTTGCTTTAATGAGTTTTATATATTGGAAGAGCCTTAAGAGAAGCGTGGTAATTTTGCTTTGTGGACTCTTGCTTATAGATAGTGTTCCATCTGCTTATTTTATATATGGAGACAAGACTAATCTTAGTCCAAATGAGAGATTAGAGCAAAAATCTGATGATGCAATGATTACAGAGGCGAAAAAGATCACTAAACAGCGTCTTGCTTTGATGGATTTAAGCAGTCTTGGCGCGGATGGTGCCTATCTGACAGCTGAGTTTAATGGCAAAACCAAGTCTATGTTTGGCGCTGGTTGGGAGGCTAGTGTAACTTCATATAACATTACTGAGGTAAACTATTCCTTAGAAGAAGGCTACTATCTATATATGTTTGACAGACTTAAAGAGCTTGGAAATGATACTGTCATACTTAAGAAATCAGCAATTCCGCTTAAGTTTAGCGAAGAGATTGACTATAACATTTTAATGGATGCTGCTACGAGAAATGGTTATAGTTTATATGATTCTAATGGATCCTATTATTTGTTTAATCTTCCTGTAGAGTCAGACAGCTGGGGAACTGTTGTAGAGTATAAGGGTATAGCGATTGGAAGCTCTGCTAATACTTCGGCGCTTAATTATCCAAATATCAAGGAGACCAATGATACTAATATCAACCATTACAGCTATGAAGAATTAAAGAAGTATGAATTTGTGCTTTTATCTGGTTTTACCTATGACAATAAAGAAGCTGCCGAGGAACTTGTTAAGAAGGTTAGTGACAAGGGTGTTCGCTTTGTAATTGTGGGCGATACGATTCCAGAAGACAAAAAAGAGCGAATTCAATCATTCTTAGGCGTCAGTAGTCAGGTTATTTCGTTTAGTTATGGTTATCCTCTTCTTTATGCAGAAGGTATGGGCTGGATGGATTGCGATCTATTTCCGCAGGAGTACAAGAACTGGCAGGCACACTATCTAAATGGTCTTGATGAGGTCAAGGGATATTTTAAGGATAATGATATCAAGCTTGATTTTTATGGAACAGTCTATAACGACAATATTTCATTTGTTGGACTAGGTCTTCCTTATTATCTCTCATTGACACAGGACGATAGTATAAATAAGTTTATGGGCGAGGTTTTAAAGATAAGCAGTAGTGAACTTCCAAAAAGGGAGATAGTTCCTATTAAACTTGAACATAAGAAAAACAAGATTATAATAAATAGTGATAAGGATAATGTTAATACATCGCTTGCATTTCACGATATATTTAAAGGAGAGGGCATTGTCAATGATAACAACCTCTTAACTGTTAACAAAGGAGAGACTGTTGTATCCTATAGCTATCCGTATTTTGTAAGTGGACTTCTAGTTTCACTATTTGGCCTGATATTTAGCATTTTATACATTATTTTATGCAGGCGGCTAAAGAAATAGTCATAATAGCGATAGTTTTTTAACAAAATTGGTTGTCTACATAATGTTACTTGTGTTATAATCAAGGCTCAATAGGAAGGTATTATGGAGAATAAGGCTAAATATATACTAGGCTTCTTTATTGAGATTAGTCATAGTGCTGATGGCAATAAAGAGCATGCGCATGAACATACACTAGAGATTAGCATGGTAGTAAGCTCTAATTCAACTAGATTTCTATCATTTAATGACTTAGAAAATGTTGTTAAGAGTGTATTGATGCGCTACGATAAAAAATATATAAATGATTTTGAAGAATTTGGTGGTGACGCGACAGTTGAGAATATCGGTGAGGTTATATACGCTCAGGTTCTTAGAAGACTTACGGTCAATAATATGACAATTCACCGATTTACGATAGCAGAAACGCCGCTTAGGACGTATATTATAACTGAGAAACCATAATGTATTTATGATGCAGGAAGGTGTGATAGTATGAGAAGAATTATAGCGATGATGGTCGCAATTATATATGTGGTAACGATAGCATTTTCTAATGTTAATATAGTTGATGCTGAGACAGATTTTGTCAATTCATGGTCTGTTAATAAGGATAATGATAGCGTTATTATTACAATTCAGTCAAATGACAAAAAGAGTTGGGGATATGATCCTCAATTTCAGAACTATCCATTAAATATCGAGGCTGATGGAACTGATTATAGCTTTACTATTACTTATGGTGGTGAAGATATTAAGGGCGCCGGATGGACTGAGGTAACAGGTGCTAAGGTTACTAAGACTCAGGAGAGCGCTGGAGATAAACTAGTTGTTGAGATTCCTTTGAGCTACTTTAATAACGCTTCTGAATTAACAGTTAAGTATAATGATGAAGAAAAGGAACTTGCTATAGATACGGAAGCAGAGGCAACTGAGGCAGAAGCTACAGAGGCTAAGACAACAGAAGCTGAAGCGACTGAATTAGAGGCAACTGAGGCAGATGCTAGTGAAGCTGATCAAACTGAGGCAGAATCAACTGAAGCTAAGTCTGATGATGAGGATAGCAATAAAGATAATAATAGCGAGGCAGAGCCAGGAAGTGCAGAGACAAGTCCAAGCACAGCGTCAGATATTTCAGGCTATAATGGAATAGTGATTGATGGAGATTTCTCTGATTGGGATGGTATAGGTAAGGCGGACTTTGTAGGAACTTCCGAGGGATATAATGGTGTGGTTTCTGCTGCTATAGTATTTGATGGCGATGTTTACATTTACCTTGAAGATAATGAGGGCTATGGTAATGCAGCATGGTCCGGACCGAATAACAACGGTAAATACGCGATAATTTCTGATTTGGGTAAGCAGATTATTTTTGATTTGGATAACGATGGTTCTTCAACTGGCGTTGATGGAGTAACGTCGACAAGAAATGGTAAGTACTGGGAGATTAAGGTTCCGGCTGATCAGATTCCTAAGAATAATGGTAGCATCAGCTTTGGTTACTACTTAGGAGAGCCTACGTTTACTAATGTTGTTAATATTAAAGAGACTGAGAAGGTTACTGTTGGCGATATCAAGTATGATTATAGCTATGCTGATTGGGAAGGTTTTCCTCATACAGTTATTGAGTATGATACTGCTGGTACAGGTAATAAGGTAGTTGATTCTCATGCATCTATACATTTATCAGATACAGAGGTTTTAGGACATATAGAGACTAATCATCCAAGTCATGTTAATTCAAAAGGCTCTGATTTGTTATATGGCGTTCATATTACCGTTAATGGTGAGTATGATATGGAGTGGAGAGTTGCAGCGGTTGATGCTGCTGGTAATATCAACTGGCATCCACAAACAGAGAATCTTAGCAACGGTTCTTATGAATATTACATTTTTGATACACACTGTTGGGGAACAAGCACTAATATCAATGATTTAAATGATCATGATGTCTGCTTTGGGAAGACATATCTTACAGTTAGTGATGATTCCTTAGAGATGGAGTGGGCTATTGATTCTAAGACATTAGCGGATTTCTTTGGAATAGATGAGACGGATTTAAGAGTTGTTTCTAGTACATATATGAGAATAGGTAAAGAGGTTGTTGATACCGCAGGAGTTTCAACGGGCGGTTTGCCAGCAGCCTTAGGATGTATTGGTCTTGCATATTTTTTGACGAGAAGAGCTAGGCGTAAAGAAGAATTAGAAGTTTAATAATCATTATTTATCGTCGAGGAAGCCTATTCCTCGACGAGTTTAGTTTTATGGGAGAATGTTATGGTTTTAGGAATTAAGATTGCAGTGGTCTTATTATGGATAGCATTATTAGTTATCTTAAAGAGGGCTAAGCTTCAAGGCTGGTATACGATAACAGGTGTAATTGGAATGTTTATCATTTCCGTTGTTGTTTTGATGCCGGTTTTAGTTGAGCCTTTATCTCAGTTTGTGGCTGCAATTGCTGGACTTGTAGGCAGGCTTACGGGTACATTTGAGTCGTATTTTAAATATGGAATTATATTTATTAAGACGGTTAGTGAAGATTATATAACATTAAGAATTGATTTTGAGTGTTCAGGCATAATTGAGATTTTGTTATATATTGCCTGGGTTTTCTTCTTTAGTGTCTTTTCTAACTATCAAAAGATAGTTATGTCCGTTGTTGGATTTTTATATATTGTTTTTATTAATGCTGTTAGGATAATAATCATTTGCGAAGTGATTCATTTTGGCGGTAACGAAGTGTATGGAATAGCGCATAATATAGTAGGTAAGCTATTCTTTTATCTGTTTATTGTATTGTTTTATTTTTATGTGTTTACCAGGCAGCATGTTATTAGTATGAAACTGGGTGGTTTTGGATATACTAGTAAGAAGACAGATAGTAAAGAGTAAAGCGGTGGTAAGATGATAGAGTTTATTTCTAAATTAGGGGAGTCACTGCTTTTCTGGAGTGCATGGATTATCATTCCGATTCTAGCGGAGGTAGTTCCATTTATCAGAAATGCTAGAACTCTCTACAAGAAACGAAAGATAAATAGAATAATACCAGAGCCGGTTCAGTATCCTGATATATCAATTATAATACCGGTATATAACTCGTCAGATACTTTATATAACTGTGTAAAGTCAATCTATGACAGCTACTACGAGAATGATAAGATTAGGATATATCTTGTCAATAACATGAGTAAGGATGATTCTTTTTCAGTTTATACTAAATGCCAAAAGGAATTTCCAGACCTTAGAATGCAGTGGCTAAATTCAAGGCAGGGCAAGTCAAGAGCACTTAATTTAGCCCTTTATAACAGTACGGGTAAGTATATTATTAATATTGATAGTGATGGTTTGTTAGAGCCTCATGCACTTAAAAATATGGTTAAGCTTTTTGAGTATGACACCACCATTGGCTGTATGACTGGCGCGATTATGACCGATGCTGCTGCAATAGAGAATTACAAGTCATTTTTTTCTAAGCTACTTAGAAAATTAGAGTATATGGAATACGCTCAAGCTTTCTTAGCCGGTAGAAGCTATGCATCTGAACATGATGAAATGTATACGCTTTCTGGTGCATTTTCTGCTTTTAGAAAGTCAGCGGTTCACAGGTCATTTATGTATAATACAACGACAATAGCAGAGGACACACATATTACATTTCAAATGCGAGAGAATCTCAATCAGAAGATAAAGCTCTGTGATAATGCGATTTTTATTACCGATCCGATTGAAGGATTAGACAAGCTTTATACCCAGAGACAGCGCTGGCAAAGGGGAAGCTTAGAAGTCGCTAAGATGTTTATTGATAGAGGTTTTAAGCCTACAAGTATACTTACCAATGTCAATGTAAGAACTCTGATATATGACCATACATTTGCATTTCCTAGACTTATTTGGTATATTGCGATGTTTTGTTTTGTAGGTATGGGTATTGCGATTAATATGACAATATTTGCTATGGTTATTATGACTTTGGTTTATATTATTGTCAGTTACGCTTATTTTAACTCTATTGAGAAGTTTTTAAAGGAGTTTCCGGATATAAGGTCTTATTATCTGAAGCAGTGGTGGGTGGTTCTTATTCTGCCATTCTTTCAGCTTCTGGTTTTCTTCTTTAGGGTTATGGGCATAGTAAATAGCATTAATACCACTAGTGCCTGGAAAACGATGGGGCTTAAGGAAGAGAGGATTGCATTTGTCAATGAGATAAAGGAGTCTGTTTATAGACTTAGCAAACCTATAAGGGATTTTAGAAAGGCTATTAATTATGAGAAATAGACTGTTTAAGATTACAGTTGTCACACTTTTAGCAGCATTTGTTGCTTCTATAATTGCATATATAGCGTTAGCAAGATATGAGAAGGGTTTATTAGATGTCTGTTCAGTTCAGCAGGATAACTATGTTCAGTTGGTATTAGACCAGATTAATTTGGAAAAGGACAGGTCTGATGATGAGATTATTAGTAATATTTTAAGTACTCTTAATTCTTCAACTAGCAGATACTGGACTTTTTCTAAGGGTGAGTCGATTTTGTTTGTTAAGGATGTCTTAGAGACTGACAAGTATAAGTCATTTGCGGCTGATAATTATTATAAGTCTGAGAGTGCAAAGGCTTTTATTGAGAGTCTTACTAAGGGAGAAATCATTCACGATACTATTTTGGTTAATAATGTTGAGTATATAGCGTCTGGAACTATGTTTGAGTATAACGGCAATGACTATGAGCTCTGCCTGCTCACGAACGACTGCATTTTCCTAGAGAACAACAGGTTTTTGAGTGCTAAGGTTGAGCTGATTATTCTTATTGTATTTTTGATTTCTATTTTGATAATTGTTCCTATTGCTATGACGCAAGCTAATGTAAAGCTTAGTGAGAAGCTAGAGGAAGTTACTGAGAATGAAAAAATTCTTGCTAACAATGTTGTATTGCTAAATGACCAGCTAGAAGAGAGAAATATATATGATTCAAGAAGAAATCTATTTACCATTGATCTGATTGATGAGTTTATTGAGAAGCTTTCTAATAGAGAGAACGCACTACCTATTCTTAATATAAGATTTAAGTGTTCTACTGATAACGGTGAGGTTAGGTTGCTTGATACAACTAATCTTGTCTTTGGTAAGAGCGCACTAAGGTTTAAGGATGTGTATAGCAATGAGATAGTAGTTTTGGTTCTTAAGCATGGAAGTCTTATTCACAGTGAAAAAGAGACTCTTTATAATATGAAGCATGCTGATATCACGTCGGTTAAGGTTTATTATACATTTGATGAATTAAAGGAATTGCTTCCTGAAAACAGACTTTTTAAGGAGGAAAATGATGGCAAATCAGATATTTAGAGAGTATAGATTTAAGTTCTATTTAAATGCGCTTCACTATGTCATTTTCGACGGAAAAAAGGGAGAGGAGCATCCGCACACCTGGGAGATTACACTAGATATTTTGATTAACAAGCAAACCTTTATTGAATTTAGAAGGTTTGAAACGGAGATTGAGACATTTTTAGAGCCTTATCAGGATATGATATTAAATGAAGTCGCGCCGTTTGATAAGATAATTCCTACATTAGAGAATATAGTGGATCAGTTTTCAGTCAGCATGAGTAAGATTGTAAGAGATTTAGGTGCAAGACTCATTAGAATAGAAGGTAAGGAAACACCGACTAGAGGCTATATAGTCGATTTTACTGAGTCTGATGAGTATATGAATGATATACAGGATTTCTCAAAGGAAGCAGTGCTTGATATTATGGATTCCATTATAGATGAGTGTATGAGATAATTATTTTTTTCTATTAAATACAATTTCTCTTTGAATATAATAGCTTATAAAGAACAAAATAGTATCAACAATAATCTTTATAACAACTTCCGGAGTATTAGAAAATGCTGTAACTAAGAGCGTTACAAATAAAGCGCTTAAACTCATCTGTACTATTGCAAGACTTGCATACTTAAAGAGAGCAAGGCTTCTGTTTTCTTTGCTCTTAAATACAAATGCATAGTTGATAATGTAATTATAAGTTGCTGATAAAACCCTTGCTGAAACAGTTGCTAAGGTTATATATATGCCAGCGTATAAAGAGTTGAATATCTTACAAAACAGCGCAAATAAGACCAAATCTAAAACACTGGATGATAGTGAAGAAACTATAAATTTAGCGAATTCGCCACCGAATATTTTATATATTCTGATTGAATCCTTAACTGGATCAAAGTGAGTCTGATGGTTCTCTTTGGAATCGTAAATTGTCTCTATAGGAATCTCAGTAATAGGAAAGTTGTTTTTAGATTCTATAAGCATTCTTGTCTCAAATTCAAATCTCTCACCTGCTGTATCTAAAAGGTCAGCCATAAATGCTTTAGGAATTCCTCTAAGTCCTGTTTGAGTGTCAGATACATTTACACCACATAAAAAACGGCAGACCTGTCTAGTTAGAGTGTTTCCAAAATAGCTTTTCTTAGGAATATTTCCGTTTGAAAAATCTCTGCAGCCTAATATTAGATTCTCAGGCTCTTTAATAAGAGCTTCCATAACAGAAGCGATGTCACTAGAGGTGTGCTGTCCATCAGAATCAGCAGTAACACAGCCTATTAAGTCTGGATCTTTTGATAGACAATAGTTAAATGCAGTTTTTAGGGCCCTTCCTTTTCCGAGGTTGATAAAATGCCTGATTACTGTGCAGTTATAATTATTCTTAGCGTCTTCAAAGAAATGTGAGTATTCCTCGCTGCTTCCATCATTTACTATGATTATATTGTCATAGCCGGAATTGGTTAAACGCTTTAATAGTTCGATTAAACGTTCGTCTGGCTCATAGCTTGGTATTATTAGCGGTATGTGTGAATTCTGTTTAAACATTGAGTCTTATTCAATCCTTTTTTCTCACTATTTTATCAGATATAATCAAGGTTTACAAGTTGACATCATTTCAAAATCTAGTTATGATTTTATTTAAGAGTTAATAAGTATTATCAGAAAGAGGGTGTGTACTTGGACGGTAGTGTTAATATGACTGTTTCTCCGGTCATGGGAGAGAAGGGCAACAAGTATGCATTTGTTTACTTTTCTGATAATCTTAGGAAAGCAGAAGGTAAGATACCAGACTGTAAAATTTTTTCAAACGATGGTTATAACGAGGAAGAGGTTAAAGGTCTTGAGGAATACATGTCTAAGAACCTTTCATATCTTAAGAAACTATCGTCTGGAGTTAATCTGATGAAGGCCTTTATGGCTGAAGACTAAGGAGGAGTATTTAATTATGAAGAAAGACTTATTTAAGAGAGCTTTAATTGTCACAATTTTACTAGCTTTAGTAGCTAGCATTAGTCTAAATAATATTAAGGTTAATGCAGCT
>JAIKVP010000314.1 GCA_024685635.1 Lachnospiraceae bacterium | reverse complement strand
AGCGATAAAGCAGTTAAAGAATCAAAACCAGCCATTGTTAAATAAAAGTTTGTAAAGAAATGGGGACGGCAGAACCGTCCCCATTTCTTCATTTGTAAATCTAGTTAAACTCCAATTTAACACGAACAAGTCCATTATTAACATTATAATGCATAAGATAGAGAAATAATAGAAAAAATCTAAGATATTTTGCCCGTTTTTTGTCATTTGAATAGTCCTAATTTGTTTCACTTTTGTTATAATCTTATGATACAATAAAACTAGTGTAAGATACTATACGCATGAAAGGAGACTTATATTATGTCAAAACCAAAGAAACAAAAGAGTGAAGCAGAAATTTTAAATGATGAATACGAGAAGAATTACCAGGAGCTTGAAACTAGCGAGGATATTATAAAGGGCTATGAGGCTCAAAAAACTCTTTTAGATAAGATGCTATATGCTGATAACCTTACTATTAGAAACGATCTTATCAATGACGGAGGAGAAATCTTTACAGAAAAAGATAGAGAAAAGCGTAAATTACCTAAGATAAGAACGGTATATTATAATGGCGGTGTAATGACCAAACAGACTCTTATCACGACCAAGCAGACAGATGCACAACGAGATCTTGGCAAGCGCGTTGATGAGGATTTGATTAGTTATGTTTATAACGAGAACTGCGTTGATGGAGATTTCCTTGGACTTATTAAAGTATATGAGATGCTAGGAGAGATGGTATATCTTGGAAGGGTAGAATTAGGTAGCACTTATGACGAGATACATGCCTCTTTAGATAAATATAAGAATAAGAATTACAATGAACAAGATCTTGATTATATTAGCAAGCTTATTATGAAGAGTTCAGGATCAATTGCTTATACGAAGTTGTTACATTTAGATTCTATGCCTGGAAACTTAAATATACTCGAAGTTGCTAAGCATCGTTTTATTAAGCCTTTAACAAGTAGAATAAATAGTGTGCCTCTAGATTTCACAATGAGTGAATTATTTGAATACTTATGTATTGAAGATAAAAAAGCTAAGGATAAATGTTTAGAATACTTAGAGTGTGAAGCAAATGATACTGTTAGCAAAGTAACTGACAAGGTTTTCACTGATGATTTTCAAGAGCTTATAGCCGGTTGTTACATAGATCAGGCTATTAATCGTTTGTTAAACAATGCATCTGAAAAGGATAAAAGGGCATATAAACTAGCTAGTGAAGCGTATGAGCAAAAAGATGATCCAAAGTATCCTTCATGGAATAAAGCAGGAGCAACTTCTGAAATGAATCCTAATTGGGATGAAGAAACTAAAGAGGTTTTTAACGACTTAAAGGAAAGAAGACGTAATAATTATATCAAGGCATATGATACTGTTTCTAAAAAGATAAAGATCACTAAGCCTTATGGCTTTAAGCTTCCAAAGGAAGTTTCAGATTCTAAAGCATTATATGAGAAAAAGTCTTCAGACTATGTATACGAGAATTATCTAAATACTTTTGATGCTCATAATGATAATAAATATAAAGATTTAATTAATATATATGGCCCTAATGCTAGTATTAATCTAGAAGGCCAAAGTGATAAAACAAAAGAAGTAATTAAGAACTTTAATGATAATAAAATAGCAGTACCTGAGACTATGACTGAGGAAATGCTTACAGCTATTATGTTAGGTGCGGCTTTAGAAGAAGTAAAAAATAGAACCGGATCTTTTAAAAATGCTATAAGTATCACTGACATAAATCCTGCTAGATTACTAACGGCCAGACTTAAGACTAAAGAAGCAATCGATGCTTATAATCAGGGAGATTCAGCCAAAGTAAAAGATTATCTCAATCACTTTATCGATTATAGCCTGACTAATAATAGCCGTAAGACATTCTATGAAAATACATTTAATGACTCGTACGAAAGCTTTAATACTAAAGAGATTCAGTCAGTGGTTTTAGCATATAAGGTTTTTGATCAAGGACCTCTTTTTGCAACAGGAGAAGAAATAGGTGCTAGAGAGTATAAGTTCAAAAGTAATGCTATAGCAATTGAGTCAATTTTTGAGGCAAAAGTATTAAAAAAGAGTCTTTTAAATGATGCTGCTATGCCAAAGAATGAAAAAGAAGAGACAGTAGCTAATATTTTAGCTGATCAGTATATTGCTAAGTTTGTTGATTATTTTAAGGATGCTGATAGAGA
>JAIKVP010000312.1 GCA_024685635.1 Lachnospiraceae bacterium | reverse complement strand
AGAATATAAAAAACTGTTTTTCAAAAAAGGCTTGGCTAAAACGGCGAAAGTTATAAAGGGCTGATAATTCTTAACACATAACAGATAAATTAATGATTACTATCACATTTTTAATGTTTTTAGGGTTATAATATAAGACTTGAAATAATTATTTAGTGGATTTATTATATTATTGTAAATTGTATTTATTACAACATACCATTTAAGGCAACCACATAAGAATGTAAAAGTAAAAAAGAAGCGACCTTTTTTATAGGTTGGTTCTTTTTTATATACTCGAATATAACATTTTAGGCATATTGTCAATCTCTATTTCGTCAAAGATAATGCAACGTTCTTGTCCTTCAGATTTAATGCAACGTTCTTGTCCTTCAGATTTAATGCAACAAAGTGTTGCGTTTAAATTGAAAATTTACTGTGGTTTTTTGCCACTGCTTTTTTCGTCTAAAAGGGTGTATTTTATACCCGTTTTATGCTATAATTATTGCTGATATTTGAGCATATATTTGGAGGTAGAGATGACTAAAGGAGATGTTTTTCACAAGCAGATGTTTAAGCGCATATTAGAAGAGGGCGAGCTTGATGTCAATCCTAGACCTCATTATGAAGACGGTGAGCCGGCGCATACATATTCGGTTAATCATGCGATGGTTAGTTATGATTTATCTAAGGGTGAGAGCCCTATTATCACTTTAAGACCAATAGCTGTTAAGAGCGCTATTGGAGAGCTTTTGTGGATATACCAGGATGAGAGTAATGATCTTAACCTTTTAAGAGATAAGTATGGCGTGACATGGTGGGATTCCTGGGATATTGGAGACAGGACTATCGGTTGCTGCTATGGCGAGACCATAAGGCGCCATGGACTTATGAAGAAGCTTTTAGATGGAATTAAGAATGATCCTGATGGCAGAAGACACATTATCAATATGTGGCAGGAGGATGATTTTAATAATAAGCACGGCTTAAAGCCATGCGCATATCAGACTGTATGGAATGTGAGACACTCATCTGATGGGCTTGATTATCTTGATATGTGTCTCTTTCAGAGAAGTTCTGATTTTGCTACAGCAGGATGCATTAATCAGCTGCAGTATAGCATTTTCTTAGAGCTTATTGCTAGACACTTAGGCTATCAGGCTGGTAGATTTAGTTGGATGGTTTCTAATATTCAGCTTTATGACAGGCATATTGAGCAGGCTAAGATTATGCTTGACAGGCAAGAGGTAGATTGTAAGCCTAAGGTTTGGATTAATCCAGACAAGAGGGATTTTTATGATATGACTGTAGATGATGTCAAGATTATTGACTATCCTAGGGATGAGATTAAGCTTAAGAATCCTCAACTTAAATTCGAGCTAGGGGTGTAGAATTGGTCTTATTTTACCGATAATAACTATATATTGTGTTGAGTTTGAGATAATGGAATATCTTTTTGGCTTATAAGGAGGCATGCAGTATGAAAGGAATCATAAAAAAGCAATTTAAGAGAGCTATAGCCTTAGTGCTAACTGCTATGCTTGTTATATCATTTTCAGTTCCAGCTAACTATAATTCTAAGGCCTTAATTGATCAGCCGATGGTTTTTTCAACTAAGGTTAAGGATGATGTTAAGGACAAGTATATTCCGTCTGTTAAGAAAATTGTTGAAGTTGGAGATCCATCTGACAGCGGCTTGATTGAAACCAGGGTTGTCGATGAAAATGGTAACGAAGTTGACCTTGGCAAGGTTAAGGGCAAAACTCACGATGAGGTCTTAAAGGACGATTTAGCTAATAAGGGTCTTGCTGTTGACAGCATTCCTGCTAGTTACACTTCTGATATAGCTGAGACTGACATTGATAAGGCTATAGAGTCTGAAGAGGCAATAGAAGAAGAACTTGATGAGGATGTCTCATCTAGCGATGCTTTAAGCGAAGAAGCTAAGACTAGTATAGATGATGGCACTCTAAAGACATCAAGCGCCTCATATTTAAGCAATTTAAACCTCGTAAGTTCTACTGCTGCTACCGCGAGTGCAGATTATGATTCAAGTGTTAAAGGTCAGGGACAGTGGGGAGCCTGCTGGGCGTTTTCAGCTATCGCATCCATTGAGAACAATGTGGTTAAGCAGTGCTCAGAAGACGCAACTAGCTTTGGCAAGAAATATACGTCTGACTCAATTGATTTGTCAGAAAGACATTTAGCATATTTTGCACATAATAGTTTCTCTACTAAGAAGGCTGATATGTGTTATGGTGATGGTGTTAAGGCTACAACTGCCAAAAAAGGCTACGCTGGTGGCAATATTTCATTTGTTCAGGCGTATGCTGCTAGATATGGTGGCGTAGCACTTGAAGAAGATTTTATATTTGATGAAACAACTAATATGAAGACGCTGCCAGAGAAGGACAGATATGCAGCGGTTGTTGGTGTCAGTGATGTTTATAGTATTGGTGAATATGATAAAGATAAGTTAGATGCTTCAGCCAATGACGTTTTAGATACATTTAAGGCCTATATTATGACTTATGGAGCGACATCAGCTAGCATTTATTCTACAACTTCATCATTCCATGTAAATAGTGATGGATATGAGTGCTTTTATGGTACTAACATTGGAACAAACCATGCGATAACTGTTGTTGGATGGGATGACAATTTTTCAAAAAAGAATTTTGGAGATTCTGATGCAAGCGCTGACGCCCTTCCGGCTGGAGATGGAGCATGGCTATGTAAGAACAGCTGGGGTTCAGGATGGTCTAAAGGTGGATATTTTTATGTATCATACTATGACGAAAGTATATGTAACTTTGGAGTTTATCAGGCAACTGATATAGCTAACTCAGGCAGAACATACGCATATAGTGGTAATGGTCCTGATTCATACATTTCCTGCCCTACATCAGCTAATATATACCAGTGTCAGGGTGATGAGACATTGACCAGCGTCGGTTTGTTTACTAGTGCCAGCTCTGCTGAATATGAGATACAGGTATATGTATCTGACGATAAGATGACCGCTCCAAATGCAAGCACATCTAAGGGTACTCTTAAGCCAGTGAGTGCTGCTATGATAACCAACAGCGGTATTATCGGATTTCACAGATATACACTGCCAACTAAGGTTAGCTTAAAAGCAGGTCAGTATTTTAGTATTGTTGTAGTCTCTAAGTCAGGTAACACTGCAGCAGAGACTAACCAGCAGACATCTAAGAGCAAATCTGGCCAGACATATTACTATGTGAACAATGCATGGGTTGACAGCAATTCAACCTTCTTCAACAAGAAGAACAATATCGCTAACAATTCATGTATATATGCATATACAACTGATACTACAGATGCAGAAAACTACGGATTAGTTAGCAGCCTGTTAAAGGTTGCCAAGACTGTTGAAACGACAGACGGTTCTATTGCGGATGAGGGAACATTTGCTAAGCTTACTAAGGAGATTGCTTACGCTGAGACTCTTACTGCTTCATCAGAGGCATCTGAGTTAAAAGCAGCTATTAGAGGCCTAAAGGCAGCCATGGCCAATGTCGGTAACCGTAATTTATATACGGATAGATTTATCAAGAGCAAGGAAGTTGCTGAGCTATACTTAAACGGTGGTTCAGTTAAAGAAAATGGAATAAGTGTCGCCTATAAGACCAAAACATTTTATATAGATATGGTCAGGGCGGTTCACTATTACTCAGGTAAAAAGCAGGTCCCAAAATACAAGGGTAAGTATGTGACGGTAATGACGTCGACTGCAACTAAACCTACAGTGGATTCTGCAGGCGTTCCATCAGCTGGTGATTCTGACGCACAAGGCATTGTAACAGCCAAGGTTTCTTCTAACAGATTAAAGCTCACAGCCAAGAAGGAAGGAGACTGTTACGTATGGGTATTTTATGTTCCTACTGATTCATCTAAAGCAAAAGATCAATGGGATTATGCTGTTACTAGAGTTCATGTAGGTACAGCTCCTAGTGCTGTGACATTAGCTGATTCGAAGACAGTTAGTGAAGAGCTTGGAACATATAAGAATTATACTACTGCTAATGTCTGCGAGGGAGCTACAATTTCTGATATCTATGTAAGAGGAACGGTTGGTTCTGCTAAAAAAGCTAATCTTAGTGAAGTTACAACGGATTCAGTGACATATACCCCTGTTATTCCTAAGAAGTTTAAGGATTGGATAACAGTTACTAACGTGGTGGATAGTAGTGATGCGTCATCTATTTCTAATCATTTTCAGATTACAGTTAAAAAGGGTATTAGAAGTCAGTTTAATGTTAAAGCAGCTAAGAAATTAACGATATCTATTGGTTTTAAGTGTAGTAAGAATGCCAAGAAGTCAACGCTTAAGTTACTTGTAGGCAATCCAGTAACAGGTTTAAGTTATGCCTTAACTGAGGCGGTTAATGGGGTTAGTTTAGGAGACATATCATCAGATGCAAGTTCTGATGCAAGTTCAGATTCAAGTTCTGACGCTAGTGAAGATGCTTCAGATACAAGCTCAGACGATTTAGTGACAGTAACTGTGGGATCTTCATTTACAGGAACTAGATTTAATCTCACAGAGACTAGAACACTATTTGATTCTTCAGCGGTTTGTACTGATGGATTTAAG
>JAIKVP010000296.1 GCA_024685635.1 Lachnospiraceae bacterium | reverse complement strand
CACGGCGTCTTTGAACAAATACCAGACGAACCTGACTTCTCACTTAAAACTCTCCCTAAGGATGATTAATATTTACGATATTGCCGACTTTAAGAACGAGTAGGCAAATGCTATCGCCAAGATAAAAACAGCATAAACCATACTTCCAATCATTCTAGTCTTATCTAATTCTGTATTTTTCTTGTCTGAACAGACATTAACCCAGGCCTGATTAATCTTATATAAACAGAACAAGTACATAGCAATAGCTATAGCTCCGCATATAAAGATTAAAACGCTATAAAGCATGGCTCCTGAAGTCAACGCTGAAGCTAAGAAGAACAAGAAACCTATTCCAAGTCCCATAAGACCAAATACAAGGTTAAATACTGCAGATACAAAAACATAAAGCCCAGTATTTTCTGATTTAGCTGCTGCTCTTTGAGTTGAACTAGATGACTTCTTTGCTGAACTTGATGCTCCGCTTCTTGAACTAACAGTAGTTTTAGAACTATTTGCTGAACTCCTTGTACTAGTTGTTGAACCAGACCTCGTTCTTTGACTGCTAGTTCTGCTATTTGAGCCTTCAGTTCTCCTAGAATTCTCATTAGCCATAATATCTCTCCTAACTATCAATAAATATCTTTATTATTATGCTAAATTGCTTAATTAGTGCTATCTAAGCAAATTATACATACTAACCACATAGGGATGTATATAAATTAAACAATGCTTATAACTTATTCCTCATTCATCAAACTGTCAAGATATGCATCAAACTCTTCCATCGTCATAAGAATAGTTCTAGCCTTAGTGCCCTCCTCAGGCCCTACAACACCGGCATCACAAAGCTGATCCATAATTCTTGCAGCCCTGTTAAAGCCTATCTTATACATTCTCTGAAGCATACCAATTGAAGCCTTCTGCTTCTCAATGATGAATTTACCAGCATCAACAAAATACTCATCTCTATCCATCTCTTTGTTGGCTTCTCTGACATTTTGAGTGCCCATAGTAATCTCTTTAACTATGCTGTCATCGTAATTATTGACAATCTCCTGAGCCTTAAGACACTCTACGACAGTGCTAACCTCTCTGTCAGAGACAAATGCCCCCTGCACTCTTATAGGCTTCGGCAAGTCTCTAGGTAAGAATAACATATCACCCTTACCAAGAAGCTTCTCAGCACCAACTGTATCAATAATAGTTCTAGAATCCACACCCGATGAAACAGCAAATGCTATTCTTGACGGAACATTGGCTTTAATAAGACCAGTGATGACATCTACTGAAGGTCTCTGAGTTGCGATAACCAAGTGAATACCCGCAGCACGCGCAAGCTGAGTAAGTCTTACTATTGCATCCTCAACCTCACCCTTAGCTACCATCATAAGGTCAGCAAGCTCATCGACAATAACAACAATCTTTGGCATCTTCTGGTATTCATTTTCAGGGTCCTCACCCTTCTTATGCATATCAATAACCTTCTGATTGTAGCCCTCTAAGCCTCTCACGCCAAGCTTGGCGAACTTCTTATATCTAGCGTCCATCTCATTAACCGCCCAGCCTAAAGCACCGGCAGCCTTCTTAGGATCTGTAACAACAGGAATAAGCAAATGTGGAATTCCGTTATAGACAGAAAGCTCAACGACCTTAGGGTCAATCATAATAAGCTTGACATCACTAGGGTCGGCCTTATATATAATACTCATAATAAGAGTGTTAATACATACTGACTTACCAGAACCAGTAGCACCAGCAATAAGAACGTGTGGCATCTTGCCTATATCAGAGATAATTACCTTACCACTAATATCCTTACCAACTGCAAAGAGCAAATCTCCCTTCTCCTCAAGGAAATCACTCTCCTCTAACAAGTCTCTAAATGCTACTGCAGCCGCCTCTTTGTTAGGCATCTCAATACCAACCGCTGATTTACCCGGAATAGGTGCCTCTATACGTACATCCTGCACAGCCATAGCAAGCTTAATATCATCAGCAAGGCCAGTAATCTTATTAACCCTGGTTCCCTGATCTAGTTGCATTTCATACCTTGTAACTGCAGGACCACAGGCAACATCAGTCACAGTAACATGAACTCCAAAACTGTCAAGAGTCTCTTCTAGCCTCTTAGCTGTAGCCTGTAATTCACCCTTGGTATTGCCTTTAGCTGGCTTACCCTTTCCTAATAGCTCAATAGGCGGTCTTTGATACTGATTCTCCTTTGCATTATTAGAGCTTGCACTAGCAGCCTTAGCGACATCCTTAGTCGTCTCCTTAACTGCCTCCTCCTGGCTCGCCTTGCTAGCCTTGGTATGCTTTCTCTCTCTCTTCTTAGGCTCTCTTACCGGCTCGTCAATTGTCTCTTCAACGACCTCATCAATAGCATCATTTGAAAATGCTTTCTCTTCCTTAAACTCTGCCTCTATTGTATTAACAACCTTGTTAGTAACTGTACTGTCAATCAAATCGGCATCAAAGAACATCTCGTCAACCGATTGGTTCTCTCTTGGCTTAGCATTTCTGGCTGCTTCAATTAAAAGGTCCGTTGCCGCCTTAGAATTGCTTTTAGCATTGTTGATAGCAGCAGCATCTATTTTGTCATTATAGCTTCCTGTAATATGTAACTCACCGTTATCAGACTTAGTTATATTAGTATTAGTCTGTTTAGTCTTGTTTGAATTATTATATGCAGTTGTACTAGTGCCAGTGTCAACAAAGCCACTGCCAGGGCCATCACCTAGCACTTTAGATGATAAATCAGGAGTATTAGCATTATCATCAGTCACAAAGCCCTCATTATCTCCAAATACATTGGCATCTAATGTTGGCAAAATGTTAGCCTCATGCTCCTGCCTTAACTGTCTTCTTCTCTCTAGCTCTGAGATAGACTCTGCCTCTTTAATAGCTGCCTCTTCATACTTGATACGCCTAGATTCTTTCCTGTCCTCTATGATCATCTCAGCCTTCTTAGCCCTTTTCTCCTTAAGGTCCTGTCTGGCAATAATCTCATCCTCATCCATCTGATAAAGCTCTATCATAGACTTAACAGTATCAATCAATGCATAGCCTGTAATCAGTAAGAACATTACTATCATAGCTATTATAAGAAAGATAATACTACCAGTCTTAGAGAGCAATGGATATAAAGCACCAATTATAACAACACCAAAGAAGCCTCCTGCAGCCTGGTTCTCCACGCTATACTTGACAGACTCAATTAACTCCTTATATCCCCAGTCAATATGAACTATAGCATGAGCCATAGCAGAGCATAAAATCATAAAAATACCGATAAATGTTACTTTTCTAATCATATATGCACTCAGATTGTCATAAATAAGAATTCCCGCTGAAAATATAATAACAAATGGAAGCGCATATGAAATCGCACCAAAGAGGGCGAAAAATACTGTTCTAACGCCCTTGCCAATGATTCCACACATGCCAAGATTACAGAAGACACCAAATATCATCAAGCCTGTAATCACTGCCATCCATATGAGCTGAACAAGAAATTCCTCCTTGCTCCTCTCTCTGCTATTATTAGAATTGTTGCTTTTTTTAGAAGAACTCTTAGAGGAGTTTGATCTAGCTCTAGACTTGTTAGACTTACTTGAGCTATATGCTTTCTTAGATCCGTTATTCTGTTTAGACCTGTTACTATTCTTAGAATTCTGACTTGAAGCCATCTAATCATCCGCCTTACATTTATTAATTAAGCAGTACGCTTAACTATCAAAACCACAATAACTTGTGCTTTTAAGCACACACTGTTACATTATAGTGTATTTAATAAAAATATGCAAGGCTATAAAAAAACAGCCTGCTAAAGAAATGCAGACTGGTTTGATTAATCTAATATTACTCCGATTTGAAAGTTATAAATAAAAAACTGACCTACAATAAACATTGCAGGTCAGCATATAATCTAATATAAATTACCAGAAATCAATACTTCTTGTGCTGTCTGTTAACAGTCTTAAGACGACTCATAGCACGATTAAGAGCTGCTTTACTTCTTGCATACTCTTCCATGCTCTGTCTCTGTTTAAGACGCTCTTCGGCACGTTGCTTAGCTTCCTCGGCACGATGGGCATCAATGTCCTCAGGTCTCTCAACTGTATCAGAGATAACTACAACCTTATCATTTGTAACCTCAACGATTCCCATACCAGTTGCAGCATAAATCCATTCACCGTTAACCTGATAACGAAGCTCACATGAATCAAGTGCACAGACCATAGTCTCATGGCCTGGAAGAATACCATGCTCACCATCTGATGAACGAAAAACAAGCATTTCACACTCGCCACTGAAGAAAGGATGATCACTGGCAACTATATCAAGTTGAAATGTATTATCCATTAATCATCATCCTTTACTCTTCTGATGCCATAGTTGCAGCCTTAGCCTTAACCTCATCAATAGTACCAACAAGCATAAATGCTGCCTCTGGGTAATCATCCATCTCACCATCAAGAATAGCCTTAAATCCAGCGATTGTATCCTTAAGTGAAACGTACTTACCAGCTAAACCAGTAAAGTTCTCTGCTACGTGGAATGGCTGAGAGAGGAACTTCTGAATCTTACGAGCACGATATACTGTAAGCTTATCCTCATCTGAAAGCTCATCCATACCAAGAATAGAGATGATATCCTGAAGCTCTTTATATCTCTGCAATGCCTCCTGAACACGACGAGCAGTCCTATAATGCTCCTCACCAACTACATCTGGCTCTAAGATACGTGAAGTTGAATCAAGCGGATCCACAGCAGGATAAATACCCTGCTCAGCAATCTTACGAGAAAGAACTGTAGTTGCATCAAGATGTGTAAATGTATTAGCAGGAGCAGGGTCTGTCAAGTCATCAGCAGGCACATATACAGCCTGTACCGATGTTATAGAACCATTCTTAGTAGAAGTAATTCTCTCCTGCAAATCACCCATTTCGTTAGCAAGTGTAGGCTGATAACCAACGGCTGATGGCATACGACCAAGAAGCGCTGAAACCTCAGAACCTGCCTGTACGAAACGGAAAATGTTATCGATGAACAAAAGCACGTCCTGCTTAGCTACATCTCTAAAGTACTCAGCCATTGTAAGACCGGTCTGAGCAACTCTCATACGAGCTCCAGGTGGCTCATTCATCTGTCCAAATACCAAAGCAGTCTTAGAGATAACTCCTGACTCCTTCATCTCAACCCAAAGGTCATTACCCTCACGTGAACGCTCACCAACACCGGTAAATACAGAATATCCACCGTGCTCAGTAGCGACGTTAGTGATAAGCTCCTGAATCAATACTGTCTTACCAACACCAGCACCTCCAAAGAGTCCTACCTTACCACCCTTAGCGTAAGGTGCAAGCAAGTCAATAACCTTAATACCTGTCTCAAGAATCTCAACTACAGGAGTCTGATCCTCAAACGATGGAGCCTCGCGGTGAATATTCCACTGCTCTTCTCCAACAACCTGCTCCTCATCGTCGATGTTCTGACCTAAAACGTTAAACATACGTCCCAAGGTAGACTCTCCAACAGGAACCTTAATATTGTCGCCAGTCGCAATAACTTCCATGTCCTTGGTCAAACCATCGGATGAAGAAAGGCTGATACAACGAACGACGTTGTTACCCATATGCTGGGAAACCTCCATTACCTGTGTCTTGCCATGGTTCTCGACCTTAAGAGCCTCCTTGATACCAGGAAGTCTCTCTGTATCAAATGCTACATCGATAACCGGGCCTAACACCTGTACTATTCTACCCTTTTCCATGTTACATATCCTTTCTAACCGAATAACTCGGTCTTTATATATTCAAATACTTACTCATTCTTCTTCTGTGCATTGGCACCAGCAGCAATCTCAGTAATCTCTTGAGTAATTGCACCCTGTCTGGCTCTGTTATAAGACAATGTAAGGTCTGAAATAATATCCTTAGCACTATCTGTAGCTGACTGCATAGCCAACATTCTAGCATTCTGCTCACTGCAAAACGACTGAACTAATGCACCGAAAACAATTCCTTTAACATAGTTAGGTACGATCATATCCATAACTGCCTCAGGACTTGGTGAAAAACTAGCATAGCTTGTATATTCACCCTCCACTCTCTTCTCAATAATTGATCTCTTAAGTGGAAGCACAGACATTGTCTGTGGTTCTGATGACATTGAGTTCACCATCTTGGTGTAAATGATAAATACCTCATCTAGCTCACGATTGTTAAACATATCAACCATCTGCTCTGCGATATTACGCGCTCTTACAAATGTTGGATCCTGAGCTGCATACAGAAATTCCTGATCAACATCATAGCCCTTACGAGTAAAATAAGCTCTACCAACACTACCTACGACAAATAACTTTAGCTTAGGATTGTCCTTAAGAAGTTCATCTGTCTTCTTGATAACATTGTGGTTATAAGCTCCACAAAGACCTTTATCACCTGTTATTACAATAACTCCAGTCTTCTGCTCACCCTCTGGTATCTCAGCTCTCTCATCAAAATACTTGTGTTCAAACTCATCACCAGTGTGGTCTAGGATGTCTAAAATTGTCTCCTGCATTTTGTTAAAGTAAGGAGTGGTCGCTTCTAAGTTCTTGCGTGCCTTCCTAACCTTAGTTGAGGATATCAAATACATGGCGTTGGTGATCTTCATAATATCGTCGACACCTTTTATGTGGGAACGAATCTCTTTCATACTTGCCATGTATAATCACCTACTTCTTAAACTCAATGGTTATATTCTTAATCTTCTCAGCTAATTCATCTGTCATAATCTTCTTGCTGTTAAGCTCATCAAGGATATCCTTGTGCTCGCGCTTAAAATGCTCAATCAAGTCAGAAGCAAACTGTGTAGCCTTATCTAACTCGATATCAAGCAAAAGCTTCTGGTTAGCAACATAAAGGATGATAACCTGCTCTGCCATACTCTTTGGATGATAAAGAGGCTGCTTTAAGATCTCCATAAGTCTGCTACCATGATCAAGAAGCTCTTTAGTTGCAGCATCAAGATCAGAACTAAACTGAGTAAATGCCTGCATTTCACGATACTGTGAAAGATCAAGCTTCAATGTACCTGCAACCTTCTTCATAGCCTTAGTCTGAGCAGCACCACCAACTCGGGATACAGAGAGACCTACGTTAACCGCAGGACGCTGACCAGCGTTGAAAAGCTCAGTCTCAAGGAATATCTGTCCATCAGTAATAGAAATAACGTTTGTAGGGATGTAAGCTGATACATCACCAGCCTGAGTCTCAATGATAGGAAGCGCTGTAATTGATCCGCCGCCATGAGCCTCATCTAATCTACACGAACGCTCAAGGAGTCTTGAGTGAAGATAGAATACATCTCCAGGATATGCCTCACGTCCAGGTGGTCTCTGAAGCAACAAAGACATTGAACGATAAGCAACTGCGTGCTTAGACAAATCATCGTAAATAATAAGTACATCCTTGCCCTGTTTCATAAAGAACTCAGCAATAGCTGTTCCTGCATAAGGAGCAATCCACTGCAAAGGAGCAAGGTCAGATGCTGATGCATTGACAACAACGCTGTAATCCATAGCACCATATTTCTCTAAACTACTAACCAGCTTAGCAACTGTAGAAGCCTTCTGACCAATTGCTACGTAAACACATATCATGTCCTTACCCTTCTGGTTAATCATGGCATCAACTGCAATTGCAGTCTTACCTGTCTGACGGTCACCGATAATCAACTCACGCTGTCCTCTACCAATAGGGAACATAGAGTCAATTGCAACGATACCTGTCTCCATAGGTACAGATACAGACTTTCTGATACATACACCAGGAGCCTCAGCCTCAACTGGCAAATAATCAGTTGTCTTAATCTCACCCTTACCATCAATAGGCTCACCAAGAACGTTAACAACACGTCCTATCATAGCGTCACCTACTGGGATACCAGCCATTTTCTTGGTTCTAGTAACCTTAGAACCCTCCTGAAGACCTTTGTCAGTACCAAGTAAAACTACACCGACTGTCTTAGTATTAAGGTTCTGTACCATACCAGTTGTTCCATTTTCGAACTCAACCAGCTCACCATACATGGCATGTTCTATACCATAAACAGTTGCGATACCATCTCCGACTGATATAATCGAGCCGGTCTCTTTCGCCTCTGTTTTGGTGTCATATCCTTCGATCTCACTCTTTAAGACCTTGAGTACCTCTTCCGGATTTACACTACTCAATTCATTCACCTCCGCATAAGATTCTGGGTTAACTGCTTAATATGTCCTTTGACACTTCTGTCGGTCTCAAAGTCACCAACCTGCAAAACAAATCCACCAACTAAAGATGGCTGCTCAACAAGTTTAAGCTCTACCCCGTCCTTGCCGGTATCTCCGACAATCTTGCTCTTGATTGAAGCAATCTGCTCATCATCAGGCTTAGTAACGTAGTAAAGCGTAGCCTTAGCCCAGTTCTTAGCGTCAACCGCACAATCATTATAAGCTTCAAATATATCCATAACCTGACTAATCATATGATTGTCAGTTACAACCTTCAAAAATGAAGTGATTTCTTTGTCAAATATCTTATCGATAATTGCATGTTTTTCTGTGGCACGAACAGAAGGATTATCTAACGCATCAAGTAAATCCTTGCTATCTGATAAAGTCTTAGCAGAATCCTTGATAATATCTTCCTTCAGTTGTAATTCATAGAGCGCTCTTCCGTACTGTATTGCACGTTCTGTCATTACTTACCACCTGCCTCGCCAAGGAAATCATCCAAATATTTCTTGTTGGCTTCCTCATCTATATTCTTATTGATAACCTGCGTAGCTGCAGCCATTGCGATAGACGCAATCTCCTGGCGTAAGCCAAGCATTGCCTTCTCTTTATCAGCCTCAATAGACTCTTTAGCGTCGGCTATCATCTTAGCAGTCTCTTCCTGAGTCTTAGCAATCGCTTCATCATGTTCCCTAGCTGAAGTCTTCTTGGCCTTATCTATGATGTCAGCAGCCTCCTGCTTGGCATCCTGAATAGAAGCCTCATACTCCGTCTTAAGCTTAGTAGCCTCTTCTTTCTGATTAGCTGCATCATCTAAATCTCCCTGAATAAGAGCCTGGCGTTTTTCCATGATCTCATTAACAGGCTTAAATAGAAAATGCTTCATCAATGCAAAGAAGACAAGGACATTAACGACATTGGCAATTACTGTTACCCAATTAATAGACATTAAATCCATGTTCTTCGCCTCCTAATCTTATATATCTAAAAATATCTTACTTAAGCATCAAGATAATCATAAGACCGATAACGAAACCATAGATAGCTGTTGCCTCTGCAAGCGCACAACCAAGAATAAGTGCTGAGTTGATAGAACTAGCAGCCTCTGGCTGACGTGCGATAGACTCTGTAGCCTTAGATGTAGCAATACCGATACCTACACCTGCTCCAAGACCTGTCAATACTGCAATACCTGCTCCAATTGCTGTTAACATAATAGTTACCTCCTAAAAATAAATTATTAATATATATGTTTATATTACTTTAACATCAAAATAATCATAAGACCAATTACGAAACCGTAAATAGCTGTTGCCTCTGCAAGCGCACAACCAAGAATAAGAGCTGAGTTAATAGAACTAGCTGCTTCTGGCTGACGTGCGATAGACTCTGTAGCCTTAGATGTAGCAATACCGATACCTACACCTGCTCCAAGACCTGTTAAAACCGCAATACCTGCTCCGATAGCTGTCAACATAATAAGTTACCTCCTAAATTAATAAAATTTGTTAGTACTCCCAATTCGAAAATGTTAAATAAAAAGACTATTCCATCTTCTCACTCATAAACATCGACGTTAAGAATACAAATACATAAGCTTGAATACATCCGTCAAACAAGTCAAAGTAGCAACTAAACACCTGTGGAATAATCCACGCTACAACGCACTTAAGAAGCTCCATGATGATAAATGCTCCTAATACGTTACCAAAAAGTCGCATACAAAGTGACAAAGGTTGAATGCCTATTTCAAGTATGTTGATTGGTGTTACGATTACAACAGGTTTAGTAAATGACTTAACCCAACCGAATACACCATGTGCTCGAATACCCGACATCTGTATGATTACAACACTCATAAGCGCTAGGCTTCCTGTGACGTTGATATCTTTAGTCGGTGGTATAAATCCCCAAAATCCGATTGTGTTTGAAAATACCAGAAATATTAAGACTGATCCCAAATATGGAATATATGGTTTTCCATGTGGACCTAATGTACTAGTAAAGAAGTTATTAATGAAATTAACAAGCCACTCTAATACAATCTGCGGTCCCTTAGGTACAATCTGAAGGTTCCTGGTCAAGAGAATGCACGCCAAAACGATAATGAACATTACTATCCATGAGTTTACAACCGAGTTAGTAAAAACCAAGTCATGCCCTGCAATATGGAGTTCAAAGACCTTTATCGGTGAAAGCTTCTCTACAATCTCTTCGGAAATTGCTTCCATATAATACCTCACCTTCTTTGCATAATATAGTATCCATAGAATTATACCCTTTTTTCACCCCTCTTGTCAATCAATATCTAGTGTATTTGTTGTAATTTTTTCTCAAAATCTTGTGACTTTTTGTCAATTTTGTATAAAAAACAACTCGTAATAGTTAAATAAATGTGATACACTAAAAAACAAGCTAATATATTAATACAAAGGAGGCATAATTTATGGAAAGAAACAACGCCTGGAAATGCTATAAAAAGGCTGAATTAAAAGAATTAGAAAAGCTTAATCAAGGCTATATTAACTTCTTAAGCAAGTGTAAAACCGAGAGGGAATGCGTCAAAGATATTATCGGTCAGGCAAAAGCTGCTGGTTATCAGGATTTAAACACCCTTATCAAAAAAGGTCAGAAGCTAAAAGCTGGCGACAAGGTCTACTCTGTCAATATGGAGAAATCAGTTGTAATGTATCAGATAGGAACGGATCCACTTGAGAATGGTCTTAGCATATTAGGGGCTCATATTGATTCACCTAGAATGGACATCAAGCAAAACCCTCTATATGAAGATACTGATCTCGCATACCTTGACACCCACTATTATGGTGGAATCAAGAAATACCAGTGGGTTACTCTCCCACTCGCTCTTCATGGAGTTGTTATCAAAAAAGACGGCAGCAAGCAGGAAATAACAATCGGTGAGTCAGACAAGGATCCGGTATTTTGTGTGACAGACCTCTTAATCCACTTAGCAGCTAAACAGCAGGAGAAAACCGGCGCTAAGGTTGTTGAAGGTGAGGCACTTGATATACTTATTGGAAGTATTCCACTTAAAGACGAGGAAAAGGATGCCGTAAAGGCCAATGTATTAAAACTACTTAAAGATAGCTATGACATCGAAGAAGAAGACTTCTTATCTGCAGAGCTTGAAGTAGTTCCAGCAGGAAAAGCCAGAGAACTAGGACTTGACCGCTCAATGATCCTCTCATACGGTCAGGACGACAGAGCCTGCGCATACACTTCATTAGTCGCAATGCTTGAAGCGCCAGCTAAAACCAAGAAAACACTCTGTACTCTATTAGTTGACAAGGAAGAAATAGGAAGTGTCGGCGCAACCGGAATGCAGTCTAAGTTCTTTGAGAATTCATTTGCTGAGATAATGGAGCTTAAAGAAGGCTATAATGAACTTGCATTTAGGCGCGGCTTAAAAAATTCTAGAATGTTATCATCTGATGTCAGCGCCGGCTATGACCCTCTATACGCAGATGCATTTGAGAAGAAAAATGCTGCCTACTTCGGAAGAGGCATTGTATTTAACAAATATACAGGCTCAAGAGGCAAGTCAGGCTCAAACGATGCAAATGCTGAATTCTTAGGCTTAATCAGAAAAATTATGGACGACAACAATGTTAACTACCAAACCGCAGAGCTTGGCAAGGTTGACCAGGGAGGCGGCGGAACAATCGCTTATATCCTCTCCCTTTACGGAATGGAGGTTATCGACTCTGGTGTTGCAGTCTTAAGCATGCACTCTCCTTGGGAGGTTACAAGCAAGGCTGATATCTATGAAGCTAAAAAATGCTACTTAGCCTTCTTAAAGAATGCATAAAAAAGAATGAGTAAAGGCTAGAAGAAACAATCTATATTAAAAAAAGGCGCAACTACACCATATAGTTGCGCCTTTAAATACATAAATAATCACGAATATTAAATGTTATAAATTAACCCTTACCTCGATGTCCTTAACAACATCTTCGTCTACCTCATTAACAACAAACTCTTTAATCTTCTTTGCGAGTTCATCTATCTCGCTCTTTTCGGTGCCGTCCTTAACTGTATAATTAATCAAAATCTGACCGTAATGTCTGCCTTTTATATCTAAATACATAGCTTATCTCCTCTAAAAGAATAATTTTTGCTGAATAAGTGTAACACATATTTTATTCTTTTTCTATATTTTCCTTAAGTAATTTAAATAAAGTTGGCTCAAAGGAGAATTCATCTATAATCGACTTAATCTCATTTAAGGCTTTAGCTTTATGATTCTTAGATGTTGTCGGTCTCTTAATCGCCCGTATCAAGAGATTCTTAGGCGTATGAGCAAGGTCAATAAACTCCATTAAATTGGTCTTATATCCCATATATTCAAGCAAGTTAGCCCTTATAGCATCTGTAGCAAGTGCAGAGAATCTCTCCTTCACAATCCCATATCTAGACAATATAGAAAATGTATCCGAATCAAACTGCTTGTTAAGCTCATGCTGACAGCAAGGAACAGAAAAAATCATCTTGGCATTCCAGTTAATAGCATTATATAAGGCATAGTCTGTTGCCGTATCACAGGCATGTAATGTAATAACCATATCAACATCAAATGGAGCTTTATATCCATTGATATCACCTAGTTCAAATCTAAGATTAGAATAGCCGTATGCTCTAGCTGACTTGTTACATTTATCAATTACTGATTCTTTTAGGTCTAAACCTATGATATTGGCATCAATCTCCTTTATCTCGACAAAATAATAGTAAAGAAGAAATGTAAGGTATGACTTACCACAGCCAAAGTCAATGACATTTAAG
>JAIKVP010000255.1 GCA_024685635.1 Lachnospiraceae bacterium | reverse complement strand
ATAATACCTGACATTCCATAACTTATAAAAATGCTAATTGCAAGACAAAATGCTATAATTCTCTTTTTCATATTCTAGTCTCCTTTATGTCAATAATATCTCTATTTTACAAATGTATTGCCCTTATCAATTAATTCATATCCCATTTTATCAAATTCTCTGACAAGAAGCTCGTTAGATATTTCATCTGCAAGAGCTAAAGTTATTCTAAAAGCATCTTTTTCATATATATTTATAATTTTCTGATTTCCTTTTCACAGCAATATTTGTCCTTAATATTAACCCTCATCTAAAAAAATGTTATCAGTTTGTAATCATGAATCTATTAGTTTTCTTTGATAATAAAGATGTTTTAAACTTAATTTAGACAAGTATAACATAAGCAGATACAAGAAGAGAAGGACAAATTATATGACCTTCTCTTAATATGCTGTTTATGATATTTTGATTATTTTAATGCTTCACTTAACTGTTCACATATCTTAGCAAAACCGTCAATAAATTCCTCGCCTTCAGCTTCGACAAATGCTAAATCTTCGTCTCTTGCCGCAAATTCGTGTTTCTTGGCTAATTCGCTATATTCGTTCATTCCTATAGTTGCCATCTCGCTCTTAACCGAATGCGAGTCTATCCTGTAGGCTTTTAGATCCTTGGCCTTGATACTGTCTCTCATTCTGGCAATTCGGTCAGAAGATGCATTTACAATCTGCTTAACTATCTCTCTTAGCAACTCTTCGTTGCCAGCACTATATCTTAAGGCGATATTGTAGTCTAAGCCGTCTATGGACTTGAGCTTATCTTCAAGGCTTGCTTGCTTAAGCAAATCAGAATCCTTGTTAGTTTCAGGTGTGCTTACCTCGTTTGTCACAGGACTGCTGGCTGTAGATTCTATCTTGTTATCTACATTTCCACTAGCTCGGCTAGTGTCAGTTTTTGACTTAGCTCCTTCATTTGCCTCATCTTCAGCCTTATCTGCTTGCATCTTATTATCGATAACCTTCTCCTTAGGGAGCATATTCTTAACAGTCTCCTCAAGGAGCTTAGAATCAAGAGGCTTGGTAAGATAATCGTCAAAGCCTTCTTTAATGTACATCTGTCTGCTGCCAGCTACTGCATTGGCAGTAAGAACAATAGCCTTGGTGTCTTTATTAAGGGACTCAGCAGTGTTCTTAATCAGGCGAAGGGTCTCTATTCCGTCAGGCTCAGGCATCATATGATCTAGAAGAATAAGGTCATACTTCTTCTCCTTACATAACTCAACAGCTCTAAGACCCGATGAGCAAATGTCAGGGACTATGCCATTTTGCTTCAAGAAGAGCTTAACTATTGTAAGGTTAGACTGGTTGTCATCCACCGCCAAAATCATAGCATCCGGCGCAGTAAAACTAGATGTCTCTGCTTCAAGTTCATGCTGATTTCTATTGATTAAAAAGTCCTTCTTAAGTGGCTCTTTATTCTCGTATCGAACTGGAACATTAACCCAGAATACTGAGCCAACTCCGTACTCACTATCCACGCCACATTCACCGTTCATTGAATCCACAATGCTCTTAACTATCGCAAGTCCAAGTCCAGTTCCCTCTATGTTGATATTGGACTTAACATCCGCTCTTGAAAATGCTTCAAAAAGATTGTCCTGATCTTCCTTACGGATTCCCTTACCAGTGTCCTTTATCGCTAGCTTAAGCTCATAGCCGTCATCTAAGTAGTTTCCACCCACCATAAGAGTTACGCTACCAGTATCCGTATATTTGACCGCATTATTCATCAAATTGACAAGCACCTGTCTTAATCTGAACTCATCACTTATGAGCTCATTTGGAATTTCATCTACTATCTCAGTCTTAAGCTCTAAGCTCTTTTCTTCTGCCCTTTCAGATATAAGGGAAATGACATCATAGAGCATGTCTGACATAAGAAAATCTGCTTCTTTAATCTCTAATTTACCCGACTCAATCTTGGTGAAATCAAGGACATCATTAACAAGCATTAATAGCATTTTGCCTGAACTCTTGATACTTCTTGCGTAATCATCAATCTCGCTATCATTGTTCTCTCTTATTATCATCTCATTCATACCAAGAATTGCATTAATTGGCGTTCTGATTTCGTGAGACATACTAGCTAAGAATCTGGTCTTAGCTTCTGAAATATCGATTGCGTGCTGTTTTTCCATATTGATCATTCTAAGGTCATGAACCTGCTGGATGACAATAAATGTAAGTAAAAATGCTAGTCCAATTACTATAAGCACCGTTTCTCTGATAAAATACAGCTTAAAAATAATATTGATAAGCTCAATCAAACAGGCAACTAAAAAGCCAAGGAATCCAATAAATGTGTAGTGATAGTTTGAAGTATTGCCACGAACTGAGTCAACTACCAAAATAGTAATGCCGACAACAGCTAAAAGTACAAGTATTGAGTTAAGCGGGTTAATTATATAGTAAAATGGAAGTATTTTGGTGAAATGAAGAATCGGCCAAATGACAGCATTTAATGTAGCTACTATCAAGACAAATGACTTAGCCTTTTTATAGCGTCCGCCTTGTATGTTAAAAAGATAAAGCGCTAATCCGAGCGGTATAATAAGGCAGTATATAAAACTCAAAAGTCCATTCACATGATTCACGCCAAATATAAACTGAACGATAAATGAATCCGTGATAAGCCAGGCCGCAATGGAAAATATACCCAAAGAGCCATACATCATGTCTATTCTCTGTTTCATGATTATTCTAAGTGCAATACTTACCAAAAATGAAACAAATGCAAAAATAAGCACGATAAAAGAAAGAACAACTGAAACTCCACCTGTTCTTAAAAGATAGTGTATTGCTCCAGAGCGCGTACTGATAAGGACCTCTGGAATGTTTTTATCAAATTCAAGTACTGCTATTCTTTTTATTACGATCTCAGCGTAAGAATCAGCCTCCTCTAGCGGAACAGACATCAAAAATCTTTTAGATGCGCCACCAGGCATGTTAATATCTCTCTCTTCGATGAAATCTTTTCTTAGTTCACCGTTTATATAGACCTCAACATCCTTACGCGTGTCAAAGAAAATGTATTCTCCACTCTTAATATTAACCGGGAGTGTAGCAATCATAGTTTGAGAATCATCATCCTCATCTAACACAGTCCAGTTTTTGATGAACTGAACCGGCTCATTCTTAATCGGATCGCTTACGTTTATAATTCCATAATAAACAAAGATATAAACTGTAAATATTAGTGATATATATAAACAAATCTTAACTGCAGCTGCAGATACCTCGTATAGACCAGGCTTTTTATCATTATCCATACCATTTCCCTCATGTTAAATAGATTTGCTATATTATAACACATTCTAGATTTAAATACACCATTTATAAATTAGAATAATCAAGGAAAAGTAATTTAACTCTGTTAGGATCCTCGATATATGTATAATCATGGCGGGCGCCTTTATATATCAGTCTCCCATCTCTATATACTAAAAGCCTGTTTTTTTCTACTTCAAACCAGTCAGCATCATCAAGCGGTTTAGTAGAAAAGAAGCTTACTCCATTTTCTTCTTTTAGATACATAGTATTCTCTACATTTTTGTGGACATACATATTTTCTCCGTCGAAAAATAAGAGGTTGAATTTGTTTTTGTCTGCCAACTCATAAATTATTGAATCTATTAGCTCAAATTTATCAACATCATTAAACTCATCAAAAGGATCATTTAATCTTTCATTTACCCTGTCGACAATATAGAGTAAAACCCGCTCGCTATCAGTTGCACCTGCTTGAATGTACTGATACGAGTCCAAAACTGGCGCGTCAAATATGGTGCCATTGTGCATCAGAGTCCACATTTTCCCCGATGAATCCATCGTGCAAAACGGGTGTGTATTAAGATACGATTCATGACCAACAGTAGCCCTTCTAATATGGCCAAAAAGGTTAGCTGCATAGACATCATCGCTTAGCTTCCCCTTTAGGTAAGTGCTTTTGTCGGCCCTGATAGCTTCTTTTTCTATAGACACATTATTGCCCTCAAATGTAGCAATTCCCCATCCGTTAGGATGCTCGTTGCTATGTGAAAAAAAATCCCTTAAAATGTTATTCAGTTGTACTTTTCTATTGGCAGTTACTCCAAATACTTCGCACATTATCTAAATACTCCCTTTCCTTACTGTCCAATCCATTTCTCGCCAAATTAATCAGGAAATCTATAAGCTCTTTTACATTTTTGCCATCATAAATGCTAGCATCAAAGCCTGACTTTTCTATTTCCTCGACAGCTTCATCTATCTCAGAAATTGAATTTACATTTTCAAAAGCTTCTTCAAGTTTTGTTAGATTCTCCTCTGAGTAGATTAAGCCTTTAATCAACGCTGCATAAAACAGTGCTTTCTCAATAGGTACACTATCTGCTACCCTAATCTCAATATAGGTCTTGATTCTAAAATGAAAAAATCCCATGGAAATAAAGTGCTCAATGAGCTTCTTTCTTCTATCATCGGTAAGCGATTCCTCATCAATAATCTTCTCTTCAAATAGATTTTTGGCAGTTTTATCACCAACATATATCGTTTCAGAATTATCTGATAACAGTATTAGCGGGGTGTTATAAACCAAAGATGCTAAGGAGTCGTAGCCAAAGTCATCGTCAAATGAATTAGGAACGAAGCCTGTTCTTTTAGGATCTAAATCATTCCACTGCTGTATTCTGTGTAAATGAGGTTTGTCTTCTGCACCATCTAATGTAGAGAACAATGAACTCTTGCTCTCCATTAATATCATAAAAAGAGGTGAAATCTTCTGAAGAATACGAAGCTTCCTAATCATGTCTTCTTCTGAAGAATAATCCACTGATACCTGGGTAGAGGCAGATGCTCTCATCATATACTTACCGTATTTACCAGTTTTTAGAAAATGCTTGTTCATATATTTGTATCTTTTTTTTGGAGATAAAGGAATGTCGTCAGGCGATATTATTCCCAGCTCGACATTCGGAAGATTACCATATCTTTCTATATGGTATCCAAGTTCAGAAAATACTGTATTCCATACAGTATAAAACTCATCATAAATCTTTTTTATTGCGTCTATTGATGAGTGTGGATTAATGCTTATCTCAAACTGACACGAAGGCTCTATGGTTATTGAGTATTCATCTGTAACATAGCCTACGACATAGCCATCAGTGTATAAAAGATCAGCTCCGATACTATCAGCAACCTCTTTTATAAGTACAGATATTAGATCAAATCCAATCTGATTGCCGTCATCATCAACAACAAAATGTTCAATTTCTAAGCCAAGTTTTTCAGAATTGCTTTCGCCAGCTTGAATATAATTTTTTATATCATCAGTAAAAGACATATAAATCCCTCCGTTCATTGCCAACATTAATTTACGATGGCTTAATTAAGATGTTTTGCTTTATATGAATCTTACTATGATATAACCTTTTTGAATAATACTTATATAGTATCGCTGGTTATAAGGAGAATCTATAATACTACTTTCATTTGCAATCAAATTATCCCTAAGCAAAAAATATTGCTAAACGCCTGCTTCATACTATAGTATTGCTAAAACGCCTGCTTCATACTATAATATTGCTCATAATAAAGAACGGGAGAGATTATTTTGTTTGGATATATTCAAGTTAGAAAGCCAGAACTCAAGATTAAGGATTACGAGACCTACCAGGCATTTTACTGTGGTTTATGTAGCACACTCTGGGACCTTTATGGTGCTTTAGGCTCTATCACTTTAACCTATGATATGACATTTTTAGTTCTGCTTTTGAGTTCGGTCTACGACCTTCAAGAAAATCGCAGTGATATGCGCTGCATCGTTCATCCAGCTAAGAAGCGCAAGCATATAAGCACCAAGGCATCTGAATACGCATCGCATATGAATATCATTTTAACATATTATCATTTTATTGACGACATAAATGATGAAGCTTCTAAGATAGCATTTGCAGAAAGCAAGGTATATACTCCTGCCTTTAAGAAGGCTGTTAAGCGTTATCCTAAGAAGGCTACGCAGATTGAAAACTGCTTAAATAAGCTTAGCGAGCTTGAGAAGGCAAATGCTAGTATTGAGGATTTAACTGACTGTTTTGGAAGACTTATGATGGTTTTGTTTAACTATAAAAAGGATGCATTTTCTGACTATCTTAAGGCACTTGGTTATCACTTAGGGCGATTTATATACGTTATGGATGCCTATGATGACATGGCAAAAGATAAGGAAAATGGGGCATTTAACCCACTTGTTGATATGGAAAATGTAGACTCTTTCGTTGAACAAATGCTATATAACGAGATGTCCGAGGCAGCCGCCGCTTATAGGATGTTACCTGTTATCAACTATGCAGATATTCTTGGAAATATAATATATGCGGGGGCTTGGAATAGGTTTGATAGTATGAAGGCAAAAAAAGAGCCTGCGAATAAGGCTCTATAAAAGCAGGGAAACGGGGACAGCATAACCGTCCCCGTGTCACCTACTTTCCTAATCCCATTGCAACTGCACCTGCAAACATACCTTTTGCAATGGTATTGATTTCATTTATAGTATCTAACTTATTTTTCTTTGTAACATCAGCCTTTGGATCTACATCAAGAGCTGCATCAAATCTCGCCTTACCCATCCTTGAACTAGGTCTCCAGTTTGTATCATCCTTATAGATCAACAAGTTTACAGGTCTCTTTTATCAAATAGTGCCATTCCCATGATACTGCATATTACCACACTTATACATGAGATTATCACTGCTGGTACAAAATCTTCCGCATCAAGACTTCCGAGTGAAAGATTTAACCCTTCCGTAAGCCGTAAAAGCAGGTATTTCTGAAGCTTTGGAACGTAGTTAAGGAAAAACATGGCCGCCACTACCGCACCTACTCCGAGCAGAACCTGTCCGACATTGTCTGCTATTGCGGAAAACAACAGAAGAAATGCCAGGAGTATCATTCCAAAAAGCCAGTAGCAGAACGCCCCAAACAAAATAGACTCCACTTTGTCTTCCGGCCAGAAATAAACGGTGTAACCATATGTAACGCCGAAATACACAAGGTACATCAACGTCCAGAGGCCGTATACATTCACCATCTTCGAGAAGAAAATCTTGCGCCTAGAAAGACCCTTTGTCACTACCTGAACAAGCGTCCCCTTCTGGTATTCATTAACAAAAATACCACCTAGCATCAAGACGATGACTATGACACACATAGGAGTATTCTTATAAAATTGAGTCCAGCTTGTCATGGCACTGATTGTCACTTCCCCGAATTCAATTCCTGTATCCGTAATGGAATCCTTCATATTTTCCATCAACCATGGCGTAAGCTTTGCGATAGCTGGATTCATAAGACCAAATATGAAAAAAATGATTCCAAGGATTAGGAGTCGCCCCGTCCTTAAATTTTCCATCCACTCTTTTCTTAAAAACGCTTTCATATCCTTATCCTCATACTGTCATTTACTATTATTTTGAATCACTTCAAGGAATATGTCCTCGAGAGTCGCTTCCTGTTTTTCTATCTTTACGATATCCATCCTGTTATCTGCGATATACCGCATAATTTCTGGAAGTTTCGCGGGATCGTCAAGGAGGATATCTCCGGAAGGCAACTTTTTAAGCTCTGCAAAAGCCTTCATTAGCGCTTTTGTATCGGTTTCATGTTCAAGTCTTAGCTCTGTGGCAGCGCTCCTTCTTCTTTGTTTTACTTCTTCGATAGTACCCTGCATTACCACTTTCCCACCTTCAAGAAGCGCCATTTCATCACAGATATGTTCCACATCTGAAAGTATATGTGTAGAGAATATAATAGTGGTCTCCTTCTTTGCTGCCACTAAAACATCTAATATTTCCTTACGTCCCATGGGATCAAGGGCCGATGTCGGTTCATCACAGATAAGGAGCTTTGGCCTTCCGAGCAGTGCCTGTGCAATACCAAGTCGCTGTTTCATACCTCTTGAAAAGCCCTTTATTCGACGCTTTTCCTGACTGAGGCCCACCAACTCCAGCATCTTATCGCTTCTGCTTTTTATCTCCCCTTCGTCCATACCTGAGATTTCGCCGCAAAGCCTTAAGTATTCAGCCGGGGTCATAAAGGAATAGTACTCCGGAACATCAGGTAGATAGCCTATAAAACGGTTTGTCTTTGTATTCCCGTAATGCACTTTTTTGCCACAGACATTGACAGTGCCTTCATCTGCTGCAAGCAACCCCAATATTATCTTCATTGTCGTTGTTTTTCCAGCCCCGTTTCGGCCCACAAAACCAAAGACTTTTTTTTCGGGAACTATAAGATCAACACCCTGTAGCACATTTTTTTCGCCAAAATGTTTTTTTAGTCCGTTTATTTCAAGAACATTTGCAGTCATAAATCTCTCCTTAGAGCTCAAGCTCTCTTTATCCTGTCTAGTAGCCGTACAGCTAGCAGCCAGCCCATACTCAGAATCTTAATTAATCTTCCTTACCAAGAATAAAGTAAAGAACAGGTCCGATGAATTCCATACCCACGATGGCTACTACAAGCCAGAGTGTACGGCTTCCGCGTTTGTAAGTCTTATGCGTCAGGATGTGCCAGAGAGTATATCCTAACAGTGCGAACTCCGCAATGATTAATGGAATAAGGAATGGTAACATTGTATTGAGATCAGGCATAATTATTCTCCTCGTATTATATAGTAGTAGTTTTTAGAGACCCTCTCCAAGGTCTTTTTAACTATTAAGTCATAGTCTTGTCTTTACCTCTTCAGTAGGTTCGACTATGATATATAAGATGCTGTGGGTTGGTTTCATTCTCCTACCACTTGATGGTTTTAGAAAGGCTCCAACCACAGTCTCTTTGTTCATTTGTTAATCAGTTAGATACCGCATGACGGTTTATTTAGAACGAGGTTACAATCGCAAGGAGCACCCTGTGGTTCTAAAACAGCATTAATACATTTCAAAGGAGATTTA
>JAIKVP010000251.1 GCA_024685635.1 Lachnospiraceae bacterium | reverse complement strand
GCTCTCAGGCGGCCAAGTATAACTATACTATCGGCGTGGGCGAGAAGGTTAAGATTAATAAGACTATTAAGATAGTCAAAAAGGTCAAGAAGAAAAAGACCTCATCCGATGCATCAAAGAACGCAGACAAGAAGACCTCATCCGATGCATCAAAGAATGCAGACAAGAAGACCTCATCCGACGCATCAAAAAATGCAGACAAGAAGACCTCATCCGATGCATCAAAGAACGCAGACAAGAAGACCTCATCCGACGCATCAAAAAATGCAGACAAGAAGACTTCATCCGATGCATCAAAGAATGCAGACAAGTCAAAGGCCTCGTCTGACGGTGTCATAAAAGCTGGCGCAAAAAAAGCAGATAGCAGCAAGACAACTGCTAAAGCTAGTCCAAAAATAACCATGTACAACACTGATAAAGCATTTAAGATAGTATCAGTTAAGGGCAAAACAATAACAGGTTTAAAGGTTGGAACTGCCAAACTAAAATGCACAGATGGCACAATTATAAGAATAAAGGTCAAAAAAGCACCTAAAAAGGTAACAGTTAAATCAAGCAAGGATTATATGTTTACTGGAGATGTGTGCAAAGTTACACCAAGCATCAACAAAAACTCAAACTGCAATAAATATACCTACTCAAGCTCAAGCAAAAGAGTAGCAACAGTTGATAAAAAAGGTGTTGTAACAGGAAAGGCTAAAGGTACAGTAACTATCACAGTTAAGACCTACAACAATAAGAAGGCATCAGTTAAAATCAGAGTCAAGAGTGCAGCTAAGCTTATATGTCTAACATTTGATGACGGGCCGGGAGAGCACACTCCCCAAATGCTTGCTGCCCTTAAAAAGTACGATTATCACGGAACCTTCTTTATGGTCGGAACACAGATTAGCGGTAAAAAGGACACTCTACTAACAATGCTTAAGGATGGTCACGAGCTTGGAATGCATTCATGGCAGCATGATAATTTAGACAACCTAACTCAGGCACAGGTTGAGGCTGACATAGACAAGACCAGAGCTCTTATTAAGAAATATACGGGTGTATATTCAAAGATTATGCGCCCACCTTACGGAAATGCAGACAGTGAAGTTTTAGCTGCATTTAAGGCAAAGGGAGTCCCTTGTATTTTGTGGAATTCTAACATAGAAGATTATTTGACTACATCTTCAACTGTAGTTACCAATAATATATTAAAGGTTTCAAGAGATGGAGTAGTATTACTCGTTCACGACTCACACAGTTGGTCAGTAACAGGTTTGATCAACGCCTTGCCAACTCTAAAAAGACAAGGTTATGAGCTTGTTACAGTTTCAGAATTCTGTAGATTAAGACATAAGAAGCTTACAGCAGGAACTAAGTTCTTTGGATAATATTTAGTCTGCTGTTAATTAGAATTGAATCAATTATAACTAAAACAGCTCTCAGTATAATCTGAGAGCTGTTTTTAACTCATTATAATCTTACTTAGTCTTTACAGTTACAAGCTTAGACCATTTACTTACATATTCATTTCCCTTATAGCTAGCCTTAACTCTAATCTTAATCTTATAGGCTTTCTTGCGCTTTAATTTTTTAAGATTAATATTAATTGTTCTATTACTAACCTTGCCAGTGATAGTTGTCTTTTTCTTCTTGCCCTTAATATAATACTGTAGTTCATATTCACTAGCAACATAGTTAGGGCAGTTATATTTAACCTTAAGCTTAATTGCTTTCTTTTTGCCTTTCTTATTAACAAAAGTAAACTTAGTTTTATCTCTTAGATTCTCGTATTTATATAGGTTAGTGTCAGTGTCTTGTGAAGGATAATTAGCTACCCATTTGCCGACACAATCAATATCAAACATGGTGTAATCTTGGTTGTTAATTGTCAGTCCTTCTATTGAAGGAGCAGTAATATTAAAACCGTTTTGCTTAAGACCAAAGATTTCAGGCAATGTAGGTTCAGTTAAGCTTGTGCCTAAATCAACATACTCAACAAGATAAGCATCCTTAGAAGCATAGTAATCAGAGTTGATATACCAGCTTCTCTTAACCTTGCCGTTTGCAGAGGCATCTCTACTAGCATCGTACCAGCAGGCGATAAATGCTGTGTCGCAGGTATAAGAAGGTTTGTTTAAGTTGTAGTAGCATATAGTAGAATCGCCCTTATATAAGTAAATCCACTGGTTAAAGACCATATTGTCATTAGTTGGCAAATAGTCTTTAGGAGCTTCACCACTGTTTATGTAAAGGTATTTATCAACCTTGCCGTTTAAGTAATCAAAAACAGATTTATAATAAGTAATTTTTGGAGTTAAGTACTCTCTTGTGCTAGATGAATCATAGTCTGTATTTTCATGTGCATAGGCATAGGCTACGTTATCTGCACTAGCATTAGCTGATGCATTAGTTGATGCATTTGCTGAAGAATTAGATGATGCGCTGCTTACTAATGATGCCTTATCTTCTCCATATACAGTGCTAGAAAATGCAGCCATAATGCCAAAGAGCATAAGCAAACAACAAGTTACAGTGAGACTCTTAATAAAGTTCATAATTTCCCTCCTATTATTTAACAGTTTTTTTGGCTTTGCTAGACCAGCTACCGTATGTCTTAAAGGTCTTGGTATAGCTTGAATTGTAGCAGGCTCTAACTCTTATGTAGTAGTCGTTTCTAACTAGATTTTTAATAGCAATACTAGACTTTTTTGAGTATATTGTTTTGCTCTTAGAAAAGTTTTTGTTAGTGCTATATTCCACCTGATAGCCATTAATATTAGAATCCTTCTTAAGCTTGATTATAATCTTGCCAGATTTAGGATTGCTGATTTTTTTAATTACAGCCTTAGAAGGCTTAGTAGAATCTGAAATAGTTTCGTTAACTACAGCATATTTATCCATTTCATCCATGACGAATGGAGCCTTGTGATTTGACGAGTTATTCATAGATTCCTCATCTAAGAATAACATATCTCTGCTCTCATCACGAGGCGAATTGTATGTATAATCAATATACAGCTTTTTGCCATTAATTACAACCTGGTTAAAAGCGTGATCTCCTTCACCTTTAGCTAATGTACCATTATAAGCGCAAGGAGCGTAGTAGCCACATTTTGCAAATATCGCAGATGTTAGCATGCTATAGCCACTACAAATTCCATGATATTTTTTGTTGTCATGGATTTGATAGGCTTCCTGCCTAGTCTCAACAGAAGTAAACAAAACATCTCTGATAAGAAAATAAAAATCATAGGCCATATTATCGTGCAAATAGTCATTAAGCTTAATTATCGCATCTGTGATAGTTGTATTAGTATCAAAGCCAAGCTTATTAACCCATTCTTCAACTTTTTGATCAACTTTTTTGCATTTATTTGAAAGCTTAATAAATTTGTTTGTCCTTATTCCGCAGTATAAGGATTCTTCGTCAAATGATTTAAAAACTTCATATAGACACTCTATGCCATCAATTGTTTTATTAGTTCCAACGCCCCAGACAGCATCATCTAACAATTCATTTAAGTCAGTGTCGAATGAAGTGGTCAAATAGTTAAGTACATTAAAATTAGTTAAAAACAACATATTAACTGCCCTAATAAATTCATCAGTCTCTAAGTTGGTATAAATATAAGAGCAGTTATTATGCTTTTTCGTCTTGAATTCATAATTCTTTGGCAATATAACAAGATACTTATTTTCGCCCTTTTTTGACAAGATTTTTTGATAGATCTTATTAGCATTTTCTAGGTCTTTATTGCTGTATTTAGTTATTATATATGGTCCTTCGCAGCATCCGAATTCAGGTAAAACTTCCTCATTAACATAGTAAATCTCCTTCATAGTTAAGCTGTCAGTTGTGGTTATATAATGGTTTTTTAGTGTATTTTCCCACGCAGCGTAATAGCTAGTTGTACTTCCAGTCGTCATATTTTTAGAAAATCTTACATCGTTAGCAAATGTTATCTGTTCTGGATCTGAAATTGGATAGCTCTCACTTTTAATCCAGCCTATAAAGCTATCGCCCTTTCTTTTAGGTGTAGGAATATCATAATCAGAAAGCATATCACCGTCTTCTACAGTGACTGTTTTATTATATTCCGGGAAATTTAACTTGTACTTATTGGCTGTTCCTATCTTGTTATATTTTGCGTAAATTGTGGCATCTTCTGAGAGCTTAACTATGTCATTGTCCGATAGTATTTTGCCATTGTATTCCCATCCAGCAAATGATAAAGAGTAGCTTGAACATTGCCTACAAGGTGTTGGAACATTAACTAAATAGCTACCCCAGAGTGTACCGTTTGAAACCCTTACTTTGTTGATGGTGTAATTGCAAGGAGAGTCAATTGTGTCCACAAATCTAGCGTAAAAGAGGTCTTCTTCAACAACCTCATCAGGTGTAAGGTCTTTAATATTTTTTATTTTTGAGACGCTGCTAATCTTGGCCTGACCGTTGTTTTCGCTCTCTTTATTAGATTTGATATCAGGCTGATCGGTATCCTCACTTAGTTCGTCATCTGCGTCTTCTTCTGCCTCGGATGAAGTTATATTAGAGTTATTGTTATTAGCGTCATCATTTTCGTCAGAATTATTGCCGCTAATGCCACTATTTACAGTGCCATTAGTCCCATCATTTCCAGCAGAACTACTATCATTAGCTCCACTTCCACTAGAGCCACTTCCACCGGCCTCACTACCATCATTTACATCATCTATGATCTCAAAGTCATCCCCATCGTCATCACTATCAAAGCTTGGAAGCTCGTCCCAGTACGCCTTTGCGACAGAGTCCTCTCTGATCTCAATCGTATCAGTATCATCTATAGCAGTCTCGCCTATATACCA
>JAIKVP010000226.1 GCA_024685635.1 Lachnospiraceae bacterium | reverse complement strand
CTTAGAAGAGGCTGATTTATTAAGACAGATGGATTCTATTGCAGGTATTGTACCTGTTATGGACTGCTTTAATGAGAATAACACTTCATACTATGTTATGCAATATTTAGATGGCCAGACATTGTTTGACTATGTAAAGAAAAAGGATGGAAGGCTTGGAATAGGTGATACCTTACAGGTTATAGGTGCAGTTGCATATGCGCTTAACAAGGTTCATGCTATCAAGGGTATACTTCATAGAGATGTTAGTCCTGATAACATTTTCATAACCAAGCACAATGATGTTAGAATACTTGATTTTGGTAACGCTAAGCAGGCTGTGGGTGGAGATGCTGATACTATGGGTAGTTCAGTTGCACTTAAACCTGGATTTGCTCCTCCAGAGCAGTATTCATCTAAGGGTAAACAAGGAGCGTATACTGATGTTTATTCTCTTGCCGGAACAATGTATTACTGTTTGACAGGAATGATGATTCCAGCTGCTCCTGAGAGACTTAATGGTGAGAGTTATATACCCATAAGAGAGGTCTTCCCTGAGATTACAAGTAGGATTGAGAAAGCTTTGACTCATGCTTTAATGCTTGATATTTCTGAGAGAACCAGAAATATGGAAGATTTTATGAATGAACTTGGTCTAGATCCTACTCTTTATGAAGACAAGGTTACGATTTCTCCTTATGTTGAGATTAGCAAGGGAGATGCTGTTGGTAGAAGATATAACATCATGAAAGATACCATTATCACTATTGGAAGGGCTAGAACCAATGATATAACATTTCCTAGCAATTTATATGTCAGCAAAAGACATTGTGAAGTGTCCTATGATTCAGAGAAGGACATGTTTTATATAGAAGATTATTCTACTAATGGTACATTTATAGATGGTGTGCGTCTTGAACAGGGCAAGTTACACGAAATGAAACCTGGACAGACGTTTGTAATTGGTGACAAGAATACTATTTTGAAAGTAGGAGTAATGCATGTTTGATAAGGGCGACTTACCTAATGTTACATTAGGTGTATCGAGTTTAATTGGAACCCGGCCCGAACAACAAGACAGCGTTTACGCCGAAATTCTTGAGGATTCGGTTGTTGCCTGCCTTTGTGATGGCATGGGTGGTTTAGATAAGGGCGAATTGGCCAGCCAGACTGCTATTTTTACATTTGCTGAAGATTATGACAAATGGGATAGGTCGTCGCTTTCAGTTCCAGATTTCTTTAGACAAGAAGTCGTTGAGATGGACATGGTTGTATCTGAGCTTAAAGGAGACGACGGAGAAGCGATTAGGGCTGGAACTACAGCATCTGCTGTAATAATTAGAAATAAAGAGCTTTATTGGATGAATGTTGGAGATAGCAGAGTATATATTATCAGGGGTGATGAGATTATCTCTGCTACTAGAGAACACAATTATCGTATGCGCTTAGATGAGGCGCTAAAAGCTGGCACTATTGATGAGGAAGTGTATAAGAGGGAGGAATCACAGGCTGAAGCTCTAATCAGCTATATAGGTATGGGCAATATCACTTTAATGGATATTAATAGCAAGCCTTTTAGATTACAATCTGGGGATATAGTTTTAGTATGCAGTGATGGGCTTTATAGAACCTTATCTGACAGCGAAATACATGACATAGTGAGTAAGCATTTGCCTAATACTCAGGTTATAGCTGATACACTAACTGAGACGGCAATTTTTAAGTCGTTTGAGAGCCAAGATAATACATCGGCAGTTGTTATACACTGTCTGTAATATAACTAACTAATTAGGAGGTAGTGATTATGCGTTTAGCAAGATGTGAAAAGGGACATTACTATGATAAGGATAAGTTTACAGAGTGTCCACATTGTAATGGTATGCAGATTGCCCCAGGAGAGACTGTGGCATTTGAGGATCCTAACAAACCAAAGCCTGCACCAGAGCCAGTTGTGCCTAAAGTTGAGGTTGAGGAGAGAGTAGCTTTTTCCGTTACTGAAGCAAAGAATGAAAGCAGTTTTGTTGTTGAGGAGACTCCAGTAGTAGAGGAAGTAGCTAGTCCTGCTAGTACGCCTGATAACAATGCAGCTGAGGCTGAAGCGGGTAAGCCTTTAGATGAGATGACAACTATTACACTTGATGAGAAGCCGGATGTGGCTTCTTCTAGTTCTCCTCAAGTAGAGGAAGTTAAAGCAGAGCCTGTAGAAAAAGAAGTTAAGCCAGCTCCAGTAGTAGAGGAAGTAAAACCAGCTCCGGTAGTAGAAGAGGTTAAACCAGCTCCGGTAGTAGAAGAAGTTAAACCAGCTCCTGTTGTTGAAGAGGTTAAAGCTGAGCCTGTTAAAGAAGAGGTTAAGGCTGGTTCTTCTGATGATGTATTAGTTATAGAAGATGAGACGAGTATGGATGATGTTAAGGTTGAAGAGGAGGTTAGTTCTTCTCTAAAGAGTGACCTTGACAGTGCTAATGGCCTAAATGATGAAGAAGAACAGGCTCTAGATAAAAATACTAATCCTGTAGTTGGATGGCTCATTTGTATTGATGGTATTCATAAAGGCAAGAGTTTTGATGTAAAAGAAGGCAGGAATTTAGTAGGCCGTTCTATGGCTATGGATGTATGCCTTAGCGGTAATTCTAAGATTCAAAGAGAGCGTCATGCAATTCTTACTTACGATCCACGTTCTAAGACATGTTTCTTCCAGCTTGAGGATAGTAGAGAATTAGTTTATATCAATGACAGTCTTGTTCTTGGCCCTATGAAGGTAGAACATGAGGATGTTATTAGTATGGCGAATGAACAGTTTATATATATAAAACTTAGTTCAGACAAGATTGATTGGCTTTAATATCACTAAAGGCCTAAGAGTTAATGCTCTTAGGCCTTTTTTT
>JAIKVP010000130.1 GCA_024685635.1 Lachnospiraceae bacterium | reverse complement strand
TTCTTGGAATTTTAAAATCAATATTTGCAACATTGAGAATCCCTGCAATTGCGGTAATTCTTGATGGAATACTAAAAGACAATATGACAATGAAGCATGTGTGCTTATCTCTAATTATCATGCTCATATCAATATTGGGGCAAATAATAATCGCTCTTAAATCAACAATGCTACAGACAGAAGCAGGCTATAACTCATGCTCAGGAAAGCGTATAGAAATCGCCGAGCACCTAAGATATCTTCCTATGGGTTTCTTTAATTCAAACAGTCTAGGAAGAATAACCAACATCACAACCAATACGATGGAGCAAATGGCTGATATCGCCACAAGAGTTGTTATGATTACCTCACAGGGAATAATTACAACGGCTGTAATAGCCTTGTTTGTAATATTTTTTGACTTAAGAATAGCAGCAATACTAATCGTTGGAATCCTGCTATTTGCTGGATTTAACACTCTAATGCAGAAAGCAACAATTCCCGCAGCTCCTAGAAAGGCAAATGCTGACGAAGCTTTAGTTGGCGCAGTTATCGAGTATGTTCAGGGTATCGCAGAGGTTAAGAATTATAACCTGACAGATAAAACTGCTAAAAAGCTTGAAGGAGCAATTAAGGAAAAGCAGGACGCCGATACCAATTTAGAATACACAGTTATTCCTTTCTTCTTTTTGCAGGGACTAACTACTAAGCTAGTCGGCGTATTAATGTGCCTTGCTTCAATCTACTTTTACCTAAATGACACTATGTCTTTGCTCTATACGATTATGATGATTATCTCTTCATTTATGGTTTATGAGAGCCTTGATTTAATGGGAGGCTTTAGTGCACTTTTAAGAAATGTAAACATCTCAATTTCACTTGTAAACGAAGTTCTAAGTCTTCCACCAATGGACATAAACGGTGAAGAAATCAAGCCAAATTCACTTGATATAGAGCTTAAGGATATAAGCTTCGCCTACGAGGATAAGACTATTATTGACAAAGTGTCACTAAAGATTCCTGAAAAAACAACTACTGCTATCGTAGGTCCTTCAGGCGGTGGAAAGAGCACTCTTACCTACCTCATCTCAAGGTTCTGGGATGTTGATAATGGCGAGGTTTTATTAGGAGGAAGAAATGTCAAGGAATATAGCTTTGACAGCCTTATGAATAACTTCTCATTTGTATTCCAAAGAGTATATCTTTTCGAGGATACTATCGCTAACAACATCCGCTTTGGAGAGCCTGACGCCCCAATGGAAAATGTAATCGAAGCCGCTAAAAAAGCCAGATGTCACGACTTTATCACGAGTCTTCCTGACGGCTATGAAACAATAATTGGCGAGGGTGGAGCATCATTATCAGGTGGTGAAAAGCAGCGTATTTCAATTGCCAGAGCCATTATGAAAGACAGCCCAATCATCATCCTTGATGAAGCCACAGCAAATGTTGATCCTGAAAATGAAGCTGAGCTAAGCAAGGCAATTGATGAGCTCACTAAGAATAAGACAATTATTATGATAGCTCACAGACTAAAAACTGTCAGACATGCTGATCAGATCATTGTAATTAATGATGGTAAAATTGTAGAAAAAGGAACACACAATGAACTGATTGAAAATGATGGAATTTATAAGAGTTTCGTTTCCGAGCGCAAGGAAGCTATATCTTGGAAACTAGCTTAATAATCAAATCTTATAAACTACAAAAAACTCGTCTAATGCCTACGCATTAAACGAGTTTTTTGATATATGCCAAATTTGAAGATTTCTTACTAAATAGACTTTATAGCCTAACTTTAGAACTATCTGATCATGCGTGTGGAAGATTCTTCTTAGTTGCTTGCTTTTTAGAAGCATTATCCTTTTTAGCATTTTTAGGCTTGCTATTCTTAGCTTCCGCTTTCTTTTTACCAGCTTTCTCTTTAGCCGCCTTCTTTTCAGCCTCTAAGGCCTTCTTAGCTTCTGAACGCTGATGTAATGGTCTTCCCTCAAGCGTATCTTCGACTTCTTCAATGTCGTAGAGATAAGAATCAATCTCCTTCTGATATCTCTCATTATCCTCTTTGCCATGTTTAATCACATAATTACGATCCTTTACATAAGTATCACGTGGATCTTCAACTTCTCCATATGCCTTTATCTCTTTCTCAGCCTTTTTTATTTCTTTTTTATTTTCTTTAATACAAGTTAGATTCTCTTTTATGAGTCCTTTATAGCTCTTAATTCGATCTAATAACGGTTTTCTCTCATTATATTTTTCTTCATAATTAGCAATAAGTTCACTATATACTTCATTATACTTTTTCAAATACTCTTTTTTGATGTTATCGTTATTTAAAACCTTTACTAAATCTGCTGTATTATCAAAAGTCTTACCAATAAATTCCTTACCAAAACCCATTTTAGCTACATACTCAATCATTGTTTTTATAGACTTATTATTAGCTTCTCTGTCAACTTTGTCAGAATTTCTAAGGAACATCGCACACTCTCTTTGTTGGTTGTTATTAGGATCCGCTAGAATCAAATTCGTAAGCATAACATTAATAAATTTGTCATTAATTGCGGTATATGTTCTGGTATAAGCATTTACAAATTTAGGGGTTTTTATACTATTAAGATGCTTTTCTGAGTAATCAAGTAAATCCTTGCCTTCACGAACCATTTCTTTATAGTTAGTAATTGCAGCCTGTGTATTTACCCTATAATTAGCTCTAAATACAGGGTTAATCGAAAGTTTATTTATCTCCGCCTCTATGTTAGCTACTCTGCAAGACAGTGGGATTTCAGTTAATTCACCTTTATTATGCATATTAGTAATTTTAGTAAATTCTGTATAAACAACATAGCACATAGCCGCTTTCTTAAAATCTGGCTCAAGATACTTCTTAGGAACCAAATCCGATATATCGCCTGACTCAAGGAATTTAGCAATTGTTGGGTCATTATTAGTTGCCTTTAATAAAACTTTCTTAACTCTGTTAATTAATGCCTGATATCTCTCTTCAGAGTATCTCTCATTTTCAGCAATAGCCGCTCTTTTATAGAAATCATTAATATTAATATCACTATTTACGATTCCATTCTTAACAGCCGCTATTCCTGCTCCCTTCAAACGCAAATCATTGCAGTTAATCTTTTTAATATCTATGTTAGTTAACTCTGCTTCTTTCATATGACCAGCCATTTCACTCATAACAGTATTGAAAGAATCAGACTGCACCTGACATGAAGCCATAAAGCTCTGCATAACCTCATATCTTTTAGCACTTTCCTCACTCCTATGGCCTCTAAAGCGTGGGTAATGCTTCTTAAGATATTTCTGAGTATCCTTAACTATATCATTAAATTTATCGCAAAAATTTTCTATGGTTAAATTGTTACTCTTTACTCCGTTCATGTCCTTAATTAATGAATTAATCTTGGTCATAATAGAAACATAATCCTTTGGCCCCTCTGTCAAAGATGGATCATCTGTGTTAGCTTTTGGATTCTTTTGTGACATCATAAATCTTAACTGAAACTGCTCTAGCCAATATTTAGCGTCCGCTAATCCATAGTTAAGGCGTACAGCATCCTTGGCTATTCTAAATGAAGAATATGGTTCAATAGATTTAACTTCTTTATCAGTTTTAACAAGCTCCCATTTCTTGGCAACTTCTTCAAGCATAGGATCAAAAACATCGTCTGCTGAATTGTATCGAGCATCATCATCAAAATCCTGAACATCAAAGAACAGATTATTAACTACTTCCTGCCTATACTTCATATCATCTAGTTCGGCGTAAATTGCTTCAAACTTTTTCTTTTTATATTTACTTACATCCTCGGTAAAGTCATTACTTTCGTCGTTGCCGACACCACTATTTGAGTCACTGTCTATTTTTGACATGCTGTCATCATTTTCTAACTCGTCCACTCCATTGTTTAACTCGTTTTCATCATACTCTTTCATAACTAATTCCTCCATGTCTAATCTGTGATAATCAACTTGCTTTATAGGATTTATGTCATCCCACTCTAACTCCTAACTCTTATAAAACTATATAAACGATTTAATAGAGTTATATAAATGCTGTGGATATAATAATACAGGGCGTATAACAAATGAGCAACAAAGATAAAAAATGTAACTCTTATCTGTAACTTAGGCTTTCTTTCTACCCTCAAGCATGAACCTTCTTGCTATATTAATTCCGACCTTAAACGGTAATGGTCTTAAGGCTTTGTCAGCATTTTTAAGCTCTTCTATGATATTAATATGCTGTGGACAGTGATTCATGCATTTGCCGCATTCTATGCACTGTGAGGCAAATGCTGGCTCTTTTCTGATACCCACAAGTCTTGCAAATTCAAATCTGGCCTCGCTCTTGCCGTCGATATACATATTGTTGTAGCAGGCAAATATCGCTGGAATATCAACGCCCTTAGGGCATGGAACACAGTATCTACAGCCTGTACAGCCGACCTTAACAGAGTCAAGAACGTAGCTTTTTACGTCCTCGATGAGCTTAAAATCTTCCTCTGTAAAGTCTCCAATCTGGGCCTCAGAGGCGATTCTGCAGTTCTCTTTTACCATCTCGACAGAATTCATTCCTGACAAAACGCAGGTGACTTCTGGCTGGTTAAACAGCCACCTAAAGCCTAGTTCAGCTCTTGACCAGCCTCTGTGGTATTCTTCGATTTCTTTCTTGGCCTTGTTAGGAAGTAAATCAACCAGCTTGCCACCTCTTAACGGCTCCATAATCATTACAGGGATGCCTCGTTTGTGAGCTTCCTTAAGACCGTCAACACCCGCCTGGGTTGTCTCATCTAAATAGTTATACTGAATCATTGAGAAATCCCAATCGTACTGGTCTAGGATTTCTATATACATTTTCGTATCGCCATGGAAAGAAAAGCCGATATGTCTAATCTGACCTGACTCCTTCTTCTCCTTAATCCAGTCCTTGATTCCAAGGCCGACAAGGTTGTTCCATGCAACTACATCTGTTAGCATATGCATCAGATAATAATCGATGTGGTCGGTTCTAAGCCTTTCTAATTCCTCATTAAAATACTTATCTATGGCTTCTCTGTTTCTTATTAAATATTGCGGAAGCTTAGTTGCAATATTTATCTTGTCTCTTAAGTTATTTCTCTCGACAATCTCTCCTAGTGCTGCCTCGCTGCCTGAGTAAATGTAAGCAGTGTCGAAGTAATTAACTCCGCCTTCAACTGCCGCAAGTATCTCTTTTTCTGCCTTATCTATGTCAATTGAATTGCCTTTTTTAGTAAATCTCATGCATCCGTAGCCAAGAAGAGAAACGTCCTCTCCGGCCTTATTTTTCCTGTAGTTCATGCTACCACTCCTCATTTGAAATTTGCTTAAAAAAGCACTTTTTTTGATTATATAACATTAGGTCTTTTTATACAATAAAATAAATGAGAAGTTAAGGAAGAATTCACAGGGCAGGTGGCTTGTGTTATAATCGTATATGATAACAATTACCGGAGGTTTTATATGGATATCTCAATTATAAATACAGGCGGGACAATTGGAAGCGAACTTTCTAACGGCGTTATTGCATCTAAAAATGCTGCTGAGAGCTCGCTTGTCGCTAATAATAAAACCATAGATCTTGATGGTAAAACTATTGAGATTAACTATAGCATTTCTGAGCCTTATAGAATCTTAAGTGAGAATATGGATTTTAAATATCTAACGCTTTTGATTGAGGAGATTAATAAGGTTCTTAAAACTAAAACTGACGGTATTATTATCACACACGGTACTGATTCTTTGGCTTATACGGCTGCATTTTTGTATTATATTTTTAGGGATATTGATATTCCTATCGTCTTGGTTTCTAGCAATTTTGTCTTAACTGATTCTAGGGCAAATGGGGGCGATAATTTTAAGTTTGCTCTAAAGTTTATCGCAGGTGCTTACGCTAGGGGAGTTTTTGTTAGTTATAAAAATACTAACGACTGCCCTAGGATTCACGCGGGTAATATGCTTCATAGAGGACTGGAGCTAGATGACGCTGTTTTTAGTGTTAAGGGGATGGAGTTTGGGCATTTTGAAAATGAGGAATTTGTTGCTAATTCTTTATTTGTTCTGCCTGATATGATTGAGGGATTTAGGGTAAACAACACAAACCTAGACCTCACCAATTCAAAAAGAGTCCTCATGCTCAGTGCCCATACTGGTATGGTTTACCCTAAGCTTGACGACTCTATCGGCGGCATTGTAATTGGCGGTTATCACGCTGGAACTATGCCGGTTAATGATGAATTTGTTGCATTTGTTGACTCGGCTAAGGAGCTTAATATTCCTATCTACGCCACGGGGCTTAACTCAGATTTAGATGAGTATGAAACCGTTGACAAGCTTCGAAATCTAGGCGTAATTACGGTCCCTGACACACCTGTCATCTCACTTTATGCGCAGGTTATGCTTAGCCAAAGATCTTAGTATATGCCTTCTTCTTTGATTTTGGATAGATAAATTTGGCATTGCTATTAATCTTTGTGAATACATTTTTGCCAACATTTTTCTTCTTAATTTTAGTTGATTTAATTGTAATTTTCTTTAAATTCTTGCAGTTATAAAAGGCTTTATCGCCTATCTTTTTAACGTTCTTTCCGATTGTTATATTCTTTAATTTTTTCTTGGATTTAAATGCATTTGCTGCTATGCTAGTTACTTTATAGCTCTTGTTATTATAGTTAACTGTAGCAGGAATTGTCTGAGATTTCTTAGCATTTATAACTTTGGCTAACTCAACTTCGCTAGATTTAGTAACCTTATATGTGCAATTTCCCGACATAAAAACAGTGCCTATTTTCTTGCCGTCAATAGGGATAAATGTGAAAGCATTTTTTATTGCATAGCTTTGAGCCGCGCTGTTAACATAGCCCCTTATTACAAAGTCTTTTACCTTGATACTCTCGTAGTTATCAGGATCAGGATTAGGGTAGTAACCAAGGGCGTTGTAGCCTATTTCTTTAACACTTTTTGGGATGCTAATTTCCTTCATATTAGCAGAAGAAAATGCATTAGCTCCGATAGATTTTAAGCCCTCGTTTAGGCTAACATTTTCAAGGCCAGGAAGGCTTAAAAACGCCCAGTCTGAAAGGCTATATATTGTTCCTGGAACAGTTAGATTTTTAGTGACAGTTATCGGATTATTCTCGTTATAAAATGAAACATTTCTCACCTTATAAGTCTTGTTATTATAGGTTAAGCTTTCTGGAATTGTTGCATTTTCACTGGCTTGGTATGTGTAGCTAATGCTGGTTATGTCTATATCATTTTCTGAAATTGTGCACTGATAGCCGTCAATTGCTGGCTGCTCAAGGTCTTCCTTAAAGCTCTCTCTCTTAGTGCAAATGTCGATATACTCAAGGTCCTTGCTGTTATCGTAATCATTTTTCTCAGTGCCTGGAGTTTGATTTGAAAAATCAGGCAACCCGTAACCGTAGTAAAAATCCCAGCCAGCATCCCCTAAATCAACAGTGTTACTATATAGCACTTTCTCTATATCGCTCTGCTTATAGTTAGGATGCGCTTGTTTTAGCATCGCGCAAAGGGCTGTAATTCTTGGTGTTGCAAATGAAGTTCCAAGGCTTTTCGTATATTGTCCGCCTGGGAGTACGCCAGTTACATCGTCTCCTGGAGCAACAAAATCCATTGCAGAGCCCCAGTTAGAAAAATCTGCACGCATTTTATTCTTATCTACAGCGCCTACTGTTATTGCCTCGTAGACATTGGCAGGGCATTCATTAACGCAGCTTGAGCCATTGTTACCTGATGCCACAACCACTGTTACGCCTGCATTTACGGCATTTTTAATAGCGACTTTTAACTCTTGGTAAGATTGATAACTCTCGTCAGTTGTAAATTCTTCTAAACCACCAAGGCTCATATTTATAATGTCTGCGCCGTTTTTTACAGCGTATTCAACGCCGTCAACCCAGCAGGCGATATTGTCGTCAACATTTTCGCTGACGCC
>JAIKVP010000124.1 GCA_024685635.1 Lachnospiraceae bacterium | reverse complement strand
GAGGATGTCAACAAGGCCTTAAGAGATGAGGTCAAAAGACAGCTATATGACATTTTGTCTGAATACCTAGGAAGAAAGCTTCCTTGGGGCGCTTTAACAGGCATAAGACCTGTCCATATAGTTAATGGCCTTATGGATAACGGGGCAGATGATGATGGAGTGATTTCAACATTTGTCAACGATTACAGGGCTGATGAGAAAAAGGCGAGACTTAGTTTAAGAGTTGCTAAGACGGAGAGAAAGGTCCTAGCTAACCTTGACTATAAGAACGGATATAGCCTTTATATTGGAATACCATTTTGTCCGACAACCTGTTTATATTGCAGCTTTGCATCCTATCCGATAGGACGCTTTAAGAATATGGTTCGGGACTATTTAAGAGCGCTTTTTAAGGAGATTGACTATGTCTCGGCTGCTATGAAGGATGTAAAGCTAACAAGCCTTTATATAGGTGGAGGAACGCCGACTTCTATTACGGCTGAGCAGCTAAAAAGGCTGATTGACAAGATTAAGTCATCATTTGATTTTAGTGACTTAGTTGAGTTTACTGTCGAGGCTGGAAGGCCGGACAGCATAACATTTGACAAGCTAAAGGTTTTATATGACGAGGGTATTACAAGGATAAGCATTAATCCCCAAACCATGCAGGAAAAGACCTTGAAGCTTATAGGCAGAGGCCACACGATAGAGCAGTTTTTGACTGCATTTGACATGGCAAGAGAGATCGGTTTTGATGACATTAACACAGACCTTATTATGGGGCTTCCTGATGAGAGCTTTTTAGATGTTAAGGATACAATTGATAAGATTAGCAAGCTTAAGCCTGAGAACCTTACGATTCACAGCTTAGCGATTAAGAGAGCGGCCAATCTTAACATTGAGATGGATAACTACAGACGCCATAAGATGGGCGCAACAGACGAAATGCTAACTTACGCAGATCAAATTGCAACGGATATGGGACTTATTCCTTACTACTTATACAGGCAGAAGAATATCCCGGGCAATTTTGAAAATGTAGGTTACTCGCTTCCTGGTAAGGAAGGCATATATAACATTTTAATGATGGAGGAAATGCAGACAGTTCTTGCTCTTGGTGCGGGTACGGTCAGCAAGTTTGTTTATCCTGACGAGGGCAGGATTGAACGCATAGATAATGTAAAGGATTTGGGGCTATATATTGAGCGAATTGATGAGATGATTGACAGAAAGAAAGCCATGCTTTTGAGAGGGTGATTCATATGCCAGCTGCTAAAAATTCTATCAGAACTTTGGCAAGTGATGAATATAATACCAATAACCATAACAGCCAGCTAACTAGTCTTGGCACAATGATATCACCCGCTGAGAATATTGACAGCAGGCCTATTAGTCGTGAGGAGATAGACAGCTCAATAAACTCTAGTTTAGGCGACATAAAAAGCATTGATTCATGGTATGACAGTTTGGATGATGATTATGATTTGAGGTCGTTTTTGGGTAAGGAGTTTTTTATAGAACTTACTCATGGTATGGTTGTTAGTAATGTGGCTTATTTGATAGCAAGAGAGCTAAATCTTGGGATGGAAGCTTGTGAGAAGGTTTCTTTAGCTGGTATGGTTCACGATATAGGTAAGCTAAAGATTAATTCCTATGTGGACTATGAGCAGGAACATTCGATGCGTATTGACCAAATGCGATATGTGAGAACGCATCCTACCTTAGGCTATGCAGCCTTAACGGAACTTGGGTTTGACAAAGATATATGTGAGGCTGTATTATATCACCACGAGAATTATGATGGAACTGGCTATCCGTCTAATTTAGCGGGCGAGAATATTCCGATTATGGCGAGGGTATTAAGGGTTAGTGATGTCTTCTCGGCGTTGATTTCTGATCGTTCATACAGAGAAGCATTTGATATAGATTCAGCGGTTGAGCTTATGATAGATGAGGCCAGACACTTTGATATGAAGGTGTTTTTGGCGTTTCAAAGAGTGGTTCAGTCCAATGAATTAATCCTTGCGTTAGGTAATTTATCAAGGTTTACCAACAAGGAATTTCACGTCGAATTTAATCATGTGCAGCATGCATTTCAACAATTAGAGGATGACGAATAATATTAATTTATATAAACTAGGAGGGTTTTTAAAATGGCAGAGTCCATGAAAGGTTTAAAAAGAACTAACAGATGCGCAGAGTTAACTATTGCTGATGAGGGCAAGAAGGTTACAGTTATGGGTTGGGTGCAAAAGACCCGTAACACAGGAGGACTTATATTTGCGGATTTAAGAGACAGATCCGGAATTGTTCAGATTACATTTAACGAGGACAAGCTTGATAAGGAGACCTTTGACAAGGCTTATAAGCTTAGAGCTGAGTTTGTAATCGCCGTTGTCGGAACAGTTGCTAAGCGCGAGGGCGGTGTCAACAAAAACTTAAAAACCGGTGAAATAGAGATTATTACAGAGGAGTTAAGAGTTTTATCAACTTCTGAGACTCCTCCATTTCCAATAGAGGCCAACTCTAAGACTAAGGAGGACTTAAGACTTAAGTATCGTTACTTAGACTTAAGACGTCCTGATCTTCAAAAGAATCTTATTATGCGTAGTAAGGTTGCGACCTTAGTAAGACAGTTCTTAGCTGATGAGGGCTTTATCGAGATTGAGACTCCGATTTTATGTAAGTCAACACCTGAGGGAGCTAGAGACTATCTTGTGCCAAGTAGAGTTCATCCTGGCAATTTCTATGCCCTTCCACAGTCACCACAGATTTTTAAGCAGCTTTTGATGTGTTCAGGCTATGACAGGTATTTCCAAATCGCCAAATGCTTTAGAGATGAAGACTTAAGAGCAGACAGACAGCCTGAGTTTACCCAGATAGATATGGAGCTTTCATTTGTCGACGTTGACGATGTAATTGATGTAAATGAGCGTCTTATTGCCAAGGTATTTAAGGAGATTCTTGACGTTGATGTTCCACTCCCAATTGAGCGTATGACCTGGATTGACGCTATGAACCGCTATGGTTCAGACAAGCCGGATACAAGATTTGGCATGGAGCTTGTCGATGTTTCAGATGTTGTAAAAGGCTGTGGCTTTGGCGTCTTTGCAAATGCAATTAAAGACGGCGGTTCGGTTAGAGGTATCACTGTTAAGGGACAGGGCGCAATGCCTCGTAAGAAGATTGACTCATTGGTTGATTTTTCTAAGGATTACGGTGCTAAGGGTGTTGCCTACATTTGCATAAATGAGGATGGCAGCATTAAGTCATCATTTGCCAAGTTTATGAGCGATGACGAGATGAGCGCTTTAATCAAGGCTATGGGCGGAGAAAATGGAGATTTACTCCTCTTTGTAGCTGACAAGAATAAGGTAGTATGGGCTAGCCTTGGAGCTTTAAGATGTGAGCTTGCTAAGAGGCTAGAGTTAGTAGATAACAGCAAGTTTAACTTCCTTTGGGTTACAGAGTTCCCAATGTTTGAGTATTCGGACGAGCAGGAGAGATATCTTGCAATGCACCATCCATTTACAATGCCTATGGAAGAAGACATTGATCTTCTTGATACAGATGAGCCATGGGCTTGTAGAGCCAAGGCTTATGATATCGTTCTTAATGGTACTGAGCTTGGAGGAGGTTCTGTCCGTATTTCAATGAATGATGTGCAGGAGAAAATGTTTAAGGCGCTGGGCTTTAGCACTGAGGAGGCATATGACCGCTTCGGATTCTTACTTAACGCATTTAAGTATGGAGTTCCACCACATGCTGGATTGGCATTTGGATTTGACAGAATGATTATGCTTATGACTAACTCTGAGAGTATCAGGGACGTTATAGCATTTCCTAAACTTAAGGATGCTTCAGATATCATGAGTGAGGCGCCTAATTTAGTAGACGACAAGCAGCTTGAGGAGCTATTTATCAAGCCAACTAAGATTGAAACGGAGAGTTCAGATTTAGACTAGTGAGGTTTTTGATATGGAACTTGACTTTGATGATATTGAACTGATCGGAACTGTGGATGTCATAATTCCGACCTATAAGCCTGGTGAGAAGTTTGTAAAGCTGATTGACCATTTGCACAGGCAGACAATAAGACCTAAGAATATCTTCGTCATCAACACCGAAGAGGACTTATATGACCTTGATGTTACTGACAGGTATGATGATGTTAAATTAACTCACATTACTAAGGCGGAATTTGACCACGGCGGTACGAGGAATATGGGCGCATCTATGTCAAATGCAGATTTTTTGCTTTTTATGACTGATGATGCCGTGCCTAAGAATTCGCGTTTGATTGAGGAACTTCTTAAAGCGTTTTATGATGAGAAGGTTGCTGCATCATATGCAAGACAGCTTGGCGATAGAAAGGCTAACTATCTGGAGTATTACACCAGATGCTTTAACTATCCTAAGGAGAGCAGGCTTAAGACCAAGGATGACATTGACGAACTTGGAATTAAGACATTTTTCTGTTCAAATGTCTGCGCGATGTATAGAAAAAGCGCTTATGACGAGGCGGGAGGCTTTGTCTTAAAGGCTATATTTAACGAAGATATGATGATGGCCGCAACTCTTATTGAGATGGGCTATGGCATATATTATGCTGCTGATGCAAGGGTTGTTCACTGGCACAACTACTCAGCGATTCAGCAGTTTCACAGGAACTTTGACGTTGCGGTTTCACAGCAAATGTTTAGTGGAAGCTTGACTGAGGTTAAGTCTGAGAGCGAGGGTATAAGGTTGGTTAAGACGACACTAAAGCATTTGATTAAGCGGGCGAAGATTCATTTGATTCCTAAGTTTATTGTGCAAAGCGGGTTTAAGTATATGGGATATAAGCTTGGATCAAATTATAAAAAGATGCCCAAATGGCTGATTAAGAAGCTTAGCCTTAATCCATCATTTTGGGATGAGAATTAAGATGTGCTTGCTTTACTAGCTTTAAGCGTATTCTAATCTTGAAAAGTTTGCGTTTTAGTGATACACTATTGCAACGGGGAAAATGTTATCTATCATAGGGAGTGATTACATGAAGAAGTTTTTAACGTTTTTAGTTGTTCTGCTTTTTGTAGCAGCTATTGGTTTTGGCGTATATAAGGGCGTTGCTCATAACAGGGCAGTCAAGGAGGCCAACGCCAGGATGGGTGTCTCATTTGAAGATATGAATGAGAAGATTGCTTCTGAATATGGACTTAAAAGTGATGAGAAGATTAAGAATGTCTTGTTAGTCGGAACTGATAAGCGCGGGGCAGAGAGCGGATATGGTCGTGCTGATGCGATTATTATTGCAACTATAGATCAGAAGAATGCTCAGCTTAAATTAACTAACCTTATTGAGGATTGTTATCTTGAGATACCTGGATATGGTGAGAACAAGCTTAGTATGGCTTATTCAATTGGCGGTATATCTTTGCTGTACGAGACGATCGCTATGAATTTTGGCGTTCAACTGGACAATTACGCAGTTTTACAGTTTAACAGTTTAGTTAGCATTATTGACGAAATTGGCGGAGTGGTCGTTGAACTTAGCGATTTTGAGGCCGCTTATATGCAGCAGAATTACAGCAATTCTGCTAATGAGGTGCAGTCAGGCAAGTTTATTATGAATGGTACTCAGGCGCTTGCTTATGTTAGAATTAAGCAGGATGCTGCGGGCGAGTTTGGAAGAGCGGTCAGACTTAGAAAGGTCATTAAATCTTTATATTCTGATTTGACACTCAAAGAGGTTAATTCCTTAAAGGAGCTTATTAGTAACATTCTTAAGGATACAGTCACTGACATTGATTCTGATGATATGAGAACTATGCTTGCGTCAGTAGTTGCGCTTAGTACAGAGCCTCTTAAAGAGAAGACTATCCCTGAAGAGGGAATGTATCAGTCAACAGTTATGGAAGGTCAGACTGTCTATGTGACTGACTCTGATAAGCTTAAGGAGGGCGTGACTGATTATATCTACAATCCAGTTGAGAGCTCTGCTATTGCTGACACTGAAGCTGAGGCGGAATAAGAGATATATAGGGATTACCCATTATTATAAATTACAGAGAGGAATGGAAGTTTATTATGAGACAGAGAGTATTATCTTTATTGGTTGAGAACACAGCAGGTGTGCTTAGTCGTGTGGCAGGTTTATTTAGTAGAAGAGGCTACAATATCGACAGCCTTACAGTTGGTGAGACTAGAGATCCTAAGTATTCTCGTATGACCGTTGCTCTTAGAGGTGATGATCAGATTATAACTCAGATTAGAGCGCAGCTATTAAAGCTTGAGGATGTTATTTCTGTTGATGAGTTGATAGATGGTGAGTCGGTTTGCAGAGAGCTTGTGTTAGTTAAGCTTATGGCTGACAAGCAGCAGAAACAGGATATTATAGCGATTGCCGATGTATTTAGAGCTAAGATAGTTGATGTTGGACTTTCAAGTATTATGGTTGAGCTTACAGGTAACACTAATAAGATTAATGCATTTTTGACATTACTTGATGATTATGTAATTAAGCAGATTGTACGTACTGGTCTTACAGGACTTACGCGTGGTAATTTTGACGTTACCGAGGAATAGTATTTATTGGGCAGGATGCAGATTTATCTCGTTCTGCCTTTATTTTATTGTGAACTTATGTGGAGGTAGCTATGGCTGACGATAGAGAAAAAGAAGAGGAAAAACGCCGAAAAGCGGAAGCTAAACAGCAGATTAAGCAGCTAAAGCAACAGCAAAAGGATAACAAAAAAGAGATAGGCAGGATCAAGGAAGAGGCAGGACAGCCAGGTGGCACTGGTCTTATTATATTCCTTGTTTTGCTTTTTATACTTATACTTTTAGCACTTATTAAGTTAGATGTTGGTGGATTTGGATCTAATGTTTTAGGACCTATTATCGGGGACGTTCCTTATGTCCAAAAGATACTGCCTAAATCAGCGCAATCCGAACCTATTGTGCCATCGTCTGATGCTAGTGCCGAGGCAAGTGCAGAGGCTAGCGAGACTGAAGCGACTACTGAAGTGGCGACTACAGAGGCTAAGAAGGCTAAGGCCAAGAAAAAGGATACTGATGAAGCTGAGGAGGCAAGTAAAAAGAAGGAAGAAGAGGCAACTACAGAGCTTGATGCTACTATGCAATCTTATGCGGCTATGTATTCCGCGATGGAGCCAGCTCAGGCTGCCGCTATACTTGAGGGGATGAGTGGAGATTACAGACTAGTAGCTCAGATTTTAATGGCTATGGATCCAGCGGCTAGTTCGCAGATTTTATCGTCTATGAGTACTGAAAATGCTGCTAAAATTACCAAGATTATGAGCAGTTTATAATGAAAAATTAAGAGTTTTTAAGGGGATGTTTTTTGACATCCTCTTTTTTGCTTAAAATGCTTTAATAAAAACTTAAAAAAACTCCTAAAAATCTAGTGTTTTAGGTCAAGATTGCTTGCACGATTGACAAAAAAAGTGTATGATTATGAGTAAGAGTGTACTTAAAGGAGGACTTATACTATGGGTATGACAATGACGCAGAAGATATTAGCTGCTCATGCGGGTTTGGAGTCGGTTAAA
>JAIKVP010000102.1 GCA_024685635.1 Lachnospiraceae bacterium | reverse complement strand
AAGAATATCAAATAAGCCCACTATAATTTCACGATTTAGAGCGCTAAAGTGTTTACAGAAAAAACTCAATTTGTTATAATATAAGTTAAGTATATTGACGAGAAACGGAGGTGTGTCTGATGATTAACGTTTCATTTTATGGTAACAGCATATATATGAATCCTGTTTATTCGGCACAGCGAGTTTCTGCGGTCAGTGGTGTTGATTCTGTAAGCGCGGGCAGGTTAATGCCTGACGCGACTAAGGTTCATAAGAGTGGAGAACTTGAGGGTCCTAAGGAATGTAAGACTTGTGAGAGACGTAAGTACAAAGACGGATCTGATGAGAATGATGTTTCTTTTCAGACACCTCAGCATATCGATCCTGAGAATTCAGCTGCCAGGGTTATGAGCCACGAGTTAGAGCACGTTGCCAATGCAAGAGAAGAGGGCATGAAGGAGAATAAAGAGTTATTATCTGCCACAGTTTCTCTTAAGATTGGCGTATGTCCAGAGTGTGGAAGAACTTATGTGGCTGGCGGTGAAACCAACACCTTAATCAAGACTACTTACGACGATAAGAATCCTTATGACAAAGGACGTAAGACGGTCGAGGCTAGTTTTTTAAGCGGAATGAATGTAGATTATTCTGCGTAATATTTCAACGGAAGGATGGTTTGTTTCATGAGTAAGAAGAACATTGCGGCAGCTGCCGTTGTTACAGGAGTGGCAGCAGTTGGTACTGCTACAGCAGCTATTATTGCTAAGCAGAGAAAGAAGAAAGCAGCAGGCGAAGAGTTACTTGCAGTTGATTTAGATCAGAGATTTACTGATTTTAAGAACAAGCTTGAAGAGCTTAAGATTACAGTTGACAATGCTACTGCAGATTCAAGAGAAGATCTTAAGATCACAATTGGTAACCTAAAAGGTGATGCAGTTCATTATGCAGAGGAGTTTAGACGCAAGGCTGAGAGAAGTAAGAGCAAGATGTCTTCTGAACTTCTTAGAGCTCAGATGAATTTTGAGGTTAAGATGGAAGAGCTTGAGGAAGACATTGAGAATCGCAAATATGAGTCTGAGAAGAAGAAAGACGAGAATAGAGCAATCAAAATGGCTGAGAATGCTGAAATCCTTATGGATTATGCCTTAGAGATGGTTCAGCAGGCTACAGTTGCAAGTCTTGAAGCTGCTGACTTAGCTAATGATTACGAAGAAAAATACGGTGAGTCTCTTGATATGAATGTTGGAATAGAAGATATCGAGGATGATATTGAAGATATTTCAGCATTTGACGAGGATGATATCGAAGAATAATAATTAGGAGAAAGTTGATATGGCACTGTTACAGGTTTGGAGAGACTGGGCTTATTCTCAGGATGAGAGAACTAAAGAAGGCAAGCAGTTTTGGAAGGATTATTTTGAATTAGAGAAGGGTATATATCAGAAGCTTCTTACTAAGCCGGTTAAGGCTGTCAAGGGTACAGTTACTGAGCTTGCTAAGAAATATGAGATTGAGCCACTTATTATGGCAGGTTTCTTAGATGGTATTAATGACAGCTTAGTTAAGCCTAATCCGATAGATACTATGGAGAAGGATACTCTTGTTAATATTGATATTAACCTTGAAAAACTCTATTACAATATGGTAGCTTGCAAGGCGGATTGGCTTTATAATCTTCCTGAGTGGGATGAATTGCTTAGTGAGGAGAAGAGAGCTGAACTATATAAGAGTCAGAAGTCTTCTGGCACAGTAGTTAACACTGAGCGCAAGATAGGTCGTAATGAGCCTTGTCCATGTGGTTCAGGCAAGAAGTATAAGAATTGCTGTGGAAGAGCTAGTTAGTGAGGTAGGCTATGAGTAAGGGAATCAGAACCAAAGAGGTTGAGCAATTATTTGAGGCTATCACAACACTTGAAACTACTGAAGAATGTTTTACATTTTTTGGCGATGTCTGTACGGTCAATGAGATTCTTTCTATTGCGCAGAGATTTCAGGTTGCTAAGATGCTAAGCGAAGGTCATACTTATACAGATGTAGCAGAGGCTACAGGAGCTTCTACCGCGACGATAAGCAGAGTTAATCGTTCACTAGTATATGGTAATGATGGCTATGAGTTAGTCTTAAACAGACTCAAAGATAAGAATTAATAATTAATGCCAGAAGGAGCGCTTCCTTCTGGCATTTTTTATTTCTTATCTTTTGGATTCTTATCTTTTTTTGCCTTCTCCTTCTTAGGACTTTCTGTCTCCTCTTCCGGAGTAAAATAAACATCAACCATCTTCTCAAGAAGCTTTTTCTTTAGATAAATTTCATAGCCGAGCATGGCAGTAAATGCAAACTTATCAAGGTAATCCTTGTCTTTACCCTTGTATTCCTTAAAAATTTCCTTAGAGCGGTTGTGAGTTTCATTTATATTAACTACTATGTCAGTGAATCGCTTAAGACCTGCGTCACATATAGCTTCGTATAAATTGTCCATCTTAGAACTGTCACTATCATCACAAAAATTCTCTATCATAGGTGTAAGCACCTGCTTGATGTCTGATATTGAGAGGCTGTTCTTTAAATAATAGATATATATAAGCAAATAAATATGCTCTTTAGAATACTTCTTCTTAACAGGTGGTGGAAGCAAGTCATTCTTAGAGTAGTTATTAATCATTGTCTTAGTCAGAGTCTTGTCAGAGTCATATCGCTTAGTGTTAGCTAGCTCTTTCTCCATAAAGGTAGTTATCTGATCCATATAAAGCTCTATATCAGGTACATCTTCGGGCTTAATAAAGTCTAGCTTGACACACTCTCTAATGACATCTTTCATATTAGGCGAATCTTTCATCATTCTCTCTCCCGATGTAAATATTGTATCTACATTATACGGTTTTTAAAACTACATAGCAAGAGAAAGTTTTAATTATCTTTATAAACTATCTTTCCGTCGCATATTGTGTACTTAACTTTGGCAGATAATGTCCTTCCGGTAAATGGAGTATTATCAGATTTACTCTTATACTCACTTGGCGTCCATTCTTCTTCCTTAAATATTGTAATGTCGGCAGGACCATTTTCATCTAGGTATCCAGCGTCTAAATGATATAACTTAGCTGGATTGATTGTCATTTTAGGAATTACCTCTTCATAGCTTAAATAGCCAGGCTTCACAAGGCTTGTAACTGCAAGTGCAAGAGAGGTTTCTAGTCCGATAATTCCGCTTGGTGCTTCAGTTATAGGCTTAGACTTCTCCTCTTTTGAATGTGGAGCGTGGTCAGTTACAATCAGGTCGATAGCATTGGCCTTAAGGCCTCTGATTATGGCTAGTCTGTCAGCCTCTTCTCTTATAGGAGGGTTTATCTTAGCTAGTGCGCCATGCTTAATTACATCATCCTCTGTTAATGTGAAATGATTAGGCGTAGCCTCTGCGTGAATATTAACTGAAAATGCATCCTCTAGGCTTATCTGTGGTACTGCACTTATATCAGTATCCTTTGTAAAATCAAATCTTAGAATGTCAATTCCTTTGCTTTTAAGTAGTTTAGCCTTGCTCTCGTATATGAGATTGATAGACTCCTTTGCGCTAACATGCTGAAAATCACAGCGTGCCCCTTCTTCAATGGCCATTTTTAGGTCTCTGTCCATCATAGAAATCTCTGCCTGCCTATCAGCTCCTCCTATATTAAAATGCTCAGATGCCTTGCCGTGATTAATTCCGTTGTTGACATTGTATTTTAGATCTTCTTCATGGAAGGATAGTGGGACATCAAGTTTAAGAGCCTCCTTCATGGCTCCTCTTAAAAGCTCCGCATCCATAAGTGGTATTCCATCGTCAGTAAATCCAACTGCACCTCTTTCTTTAAGAGCAGCCATATCAACTAATTCCTTGCCCTTAAGCCCTTTTGTTATATCGCCACAGCTTAAAACCTTGATGTCGGTTTTATTAGCGCGCTCTAGCACGTAGTCTAGCGTTTCGATGTTATCGATTGCGGGATTGGTGTTAGCCATCATAACTACAGTTGTAAATCCGCCAGCCTTAGCAGCCTCAGCGCCTGTAAAAATGTCCTCCTTATATGTAAAGCCTGGATCGCGAAAGTGTACATGAACATCAATTAGTCCAGGAGTTACATACATTCCCTCAGCGTCTATTATTTCACAGTTCTCCTTAACTTCAATATTTTCACTGATAGCCTTGATTTTATCATTTTCAATTAAAATGTCACGCTTTGCCGATAGGTGAGACTTCGGATCGATGACGTGACCGTTCTTTATTAATAGCATTTTCCTGCCTCCTAACTTTTGTTAAATGCATATAACAGTATAGCATAAATTGAATTTTTGGTATATAAAAAAATGACTATAATAGCCACAAATACTGATAGACACTTTTTTCAAAATATGATATATT
>JAIKVP010000297.1 GCA_024685635.1 Lachnospiraceae bacterium | reverse complement strand
TTGGTAGTATATATGACAGTTCTTACCTCTGATGAGAACTTGAAAATCGGACAGATTGCATCCCAGTTATCGTACCAGCGTTTCATCGCGCGAGGATATTTTTCTTCCCAGTTTTCTCTTACTTTATCTAGAGCCTTCCGTCCTTCTTCTTCGGTCGAAGCATTATAGATAATCTTAAGATCTTTAGCGAAGGCCTTTCTATCCTTGTCAGGAACATATTTGAGAGTGTTACGAACTTGATCTTATATCCATTTCTGTAATCATCATTTTCGCTTCTCTCTGATTTATGATAACCAAGATGGTCATCCATCTCAGCTTCCATCATTTCCTTAATGGTGCCACCGAGAAGATCCTTGAGAGCATCTTGGATATCCTCAGCAGTTTCAATGTCATACTCCTGCAGGAGCTGTTGAATAATCTGACATTTTCCGTCTGTCATCTGAACTTTATGTACGGTTTTCTTTTCTCTTGCCATAATAAAGGCCTCCTTAAAGTATTAATATTTTACCTTAGGAGACCTCAATAATACATAACTATTATATTTTTACAGACTTTTTTTCACAGACTCTCTTATGTATACAGTATTCATACAATCCAAAAATAGAGCGAGAGTATGTAATTACTCTCGCTGTTTTAGTGTGTACAATATTCAATTATATCAGATTTTTACAGATATCAGATTATGAGCTTTTAGGAATATAATACCCGACTATATAAGATTACGAGCTTCGGAGATTGAAATTCCCCTCTTTTCCGCAATAATTTTCAAATCCTCAAATTCTAGCTTACTGCGATTTACACCATATCCACTGCTTATCTTTTTACGCACATTTTCTCCATCAATTTCTACCGACTCAATATGCCTGTCTAATATATATCTCTCGCATTTGACTTCTCTAATTCCAAGGGTGCTAGTGTATTTGAAAATGCCAGGGACTAGCTGCTCTTTGCTCGCCTCGTCAGTTATAACATTTAGCTCGTGTCCCGGGCGGCCTTTTTTGCCTGTGACAGCTAAAACGTAGACATCCCTTGCTCCCTCGCTCATGAGTTTCTCGATTGCGTAGCCTAGCTCTTCGCCTGTCATATCATCAACATTGCACTCTAGTTTTACGATTGAATCTTTAGCATCTTTCGTTTCAAGAAGCATGGCTCTTATAACATTTGCAGACTCAAAATCCTTCTTGCCAGCGCCGTAGCCTACTTTTTCCACGCTCGCGACTGGCATGTTGTCAAATTTGTCAACATAGTAAGCTAGTATCGCTGCGCCTGTTGGAGTGCAGAGTTCACCCTTGATGTTGCTTGAGTAGATTGGTATTCCCTTTAGGATATTGGCGGTTGCAGGGGCTGGGACAGGCATGATGCCGTGAGCGCATTTGACCTTGCCTGAGCCTACGTGGATTGGGGATGCCATAACCTTGTCTGGGGAAATCATCTCCATTAGTAGCGCTACGGAAAGGACGTCAGTTATTGCATCCATCATGCCAACCTCGTGGAAGTGGATTTCTTCAACCGATACACCGTGCGCCTTGCTTTCTGCATTTGCTATTATTTCGTAGATTGATAGGACGTCGGTTTTAACTTTGTCGCTTACGTTTAGGGCTGTGATGATTGATTTTATGTCGGATAGGTGGGTGTGGTGGTGATGAGCGTGGTCGTGATTGTGTTCTTGATCATGGTCATGAGCGTGGGTATGCTCGTGGGTATTATCGTGGTCATGGACATACTCATGAGAGTGATTGTGATCATAGTCGTGGGTATGAGCGTGGTCATGATTGTGGTCTTGATCATGGTCATGAGCGTGGGTATGATTATGAGCGTGCATGTGATGTTCATCAACATCAATCGACTCCTCCTCAACTCCGTCTACGAGAACCTTAGTAGATGTAGCTGAAATCCCGCATTTGCTCACCTTATCATATGAGACTTTTACACCCTTTAGACCTAATGAATTAATCTTGTCAGCAAAAGCATTTTCATCGCCAACAAGCTCTAATAAGGCGCTCGTTAGCATATCTCCTGCTGCGCCCATTCCGCAATCTATATATAAAGTCTTCATTTGCTCCACCCTTCTTTCTTGATTTAGTGTTATACTGTTTTCATCGCCATGCAACAACAATTATGTTTGTTATTATTCTTGTATGATTGTTACTATTCTCGTATGATTGTTATTATTCTTGTATGATTGTTATTATTCTTGTATGATTGTTATTATTTTTGTATGATTGTTACTATTCTTGTATGATTGTTACTATTCTTGTATGATTGTTATTATTTCTTGATATTTTCAATAACTAGCTTTTACTGTTCTCAATTGTTTTTTTATTCTTGTTTATAATTGTTATTCATATTTGCTATTCTTATTTGTTACTCCTATTAACATTATCTGTAGTATTAATTTTGTTTAAGTTAATCATAAATATTACTACTGCCTGTTTTATTAACAATCTTTCTATATCTAAATTTTATTGATATGGTTAATCATACTTGCTTGGTAGGCTGCGCCAAATCCATTATCAATATTAACTACTGACACTCCGCTTGCACATGAATTAAGCATTGAGAGTAGCGCTGATAATCCATTGAAACTAGCACCGTATCCTACGCTTGTTGGAACAGCTATAACCGGTGCTTTAACCAGTCCACCGACAACACTTGCTAATGCACCTTCCATGCCAGCAATAGCTATGACTACTGTAGCATTTGCTAATACATCTTCTTTCTCAAGAAGTCTGTGTAATCCTGCAACGCCGACATCATAAACTCTCTTCACTTCATTGCCGAGATATTCAAGAGTTCTACACGCTTCCTCGGCAACAGGAATATCGCTAGTGCCTCCAGTAACTACGGCAACATAGCCGATACCATCTGGTTTTTTTATGTCTCCGACGATCATTATTTTGGCGTCGTCGTAGTATTTGATGTTGATGTTATAAAGGGCGTTGTTGTTTTGCGCTTTGGCATTGGCAGTGGCGCTGTTATCTTGAGTTTCTACGTTTATACTGTCTTTATCAACCTGAGTTTCTGCATTTGCGCTGTCTTTATCATCTTGGTTTTCTGTGTTTAAGTTGCCTTTGTTAGCTTGGCTTTCTGTGTTTGCGCCACCATCCCCATTTAGTAAAGTCATGCTGACATAGCCTGCCTTTTCACTGTCAATTGTGGTAATAAGCACGGAATTTTCACCGTTAGCAAGCATCGTCTTGACAATACCTACTATCTGCTCTGCCGTCTTACCTCTACCATAGATAACCTCCGGCGCGCCATTTCTTCTCTTCCTGTCTAAATCCACATTTGCATAACCAATGTCCATAATTAACCTCCTATTTTGTGTTCCCTCTTGTTTCTTTGTGTTTTAGTTTGCTTTTTATCTTGCTTTTAGCTTGCTGTATTTATTGTTATATTTAGAAGAGCAGCCTTGAGTTGCGGACATTTCTTCGCTTTTTCTCTTGCTTTGTCTTGCTTATCCCTTTTTAGTCTTGCGAAAAGCGAAGATTGGGGGTCTACTCGTGGCTTTTCGTCGCTTTTTTTCTTGCTTTATCTTCTTTCGTCTGGTAAAAAGCGAAGATTCGAGCTCTACTCGTGGCTTTCCGTCGCTTTTTCTCTTGCTTACGTTTCGTCTGTCAGGTGAAAAGCGAAGATTTGAACTCTACTCGGTGCTTTCCGTCGCTTTTTCTCTTGCTTTATCTTCTTTCGTCTGGTAAAAAGCGAAGATTTGAACTCTACTCGTGGCTTTCCGTCGCTTTTTTTCTTGCTTTATCTTCTTTCGTCTGGTAAAAAGCGAAGATTGGGCGTCTACTCAGGGCTTTCCGTCGCTTTTTTTCTTGCTTTATCTTCTTTCATCTGGCGAAAAGCGAAGATTTGAACTCTACTCGGTGCTTTCCGTCGCTTTTTTTCTTGCTTTATCTTCTTCCGCCTGGTGAAAAGCGAAGATTTGAACTCTACTCGTGGCTTTCCGTCGCTTTTTATCTTGCTTACGTTTCGTCTGTCAGGTAAAAAGCGAAGATTCTGGTTCTACTCAGTGCTTTCCGTCGCTTTTTCTCTTGCTTACGTTTCGTCTGTCAGGTGAAAAGCGAAGATTTGAACTCTACTCGGTGCTTTCCGTCGCTTTTTCTCTTGCTTTATCTTCTTTCGTCTGATGAAAAGCGAAGATTGGCGGTCTACTCAGGGCTTTCCGTCGCTTTTTTTCTTGCTTTATCTTCTTTCGTCTGATGAAAAGCGAAGATTGGCGGTCTACTCGGTGCTTTCCGTCGCTTTTTCTCTTGCTTACGTTTCGTCTGTCAGGTGAAAAACGAAGATTTGAGCTCTACTCGTGGCTTTCCGTCGCTTTTTTTCTCTTGCTCACTCTACAGCCGATTGAAGAAGAATATAGAAACTAGATTATCTAGTTGATGGTCAATTTATAATCTCCTGTTTTCTCGCTTCTTCTCCTTGTTCTCTAGCAAAAGCATCGATTCCACTCTTGCATCTTAAAATCGATGCATATAACTCTCGCTTCTTCTCCTAACACTCTAGCAAAAGCATCGATTACCGCTCTTGCATCTTAAAATCGATGCATATCGCTCTTGCTTCTCCTACTTGCGCTCTAGCAAAAGCATCGACTACCGCTCAGCATCTCAAAATCGATGTTTCCCCAAAAAAACGCGCCAAAAAAGTCGCTTAGATGGGGAGTGTTAGCCCTTTTCGTAGGGCACTTTGAGGCCGTCGGTACTTAGTGAGTGCAAGCGCAGCGCCGCACGAACTTAGTATCGCTACGAACCGAGAGTAGCGAAAGCGTGCCCGTTGAAAAGGGCTTGCGCTACCCATCGGTCGACCCAAAAACTAATTCATCTTCCCCATCCTATACCCCTCTAAATCAAGCGAAACAAACCTGAATCCGCACTCTCTAACCTTTGCGCAAACATCCTCCCTAAGCTCATCATCAAGCAAGCGAGAAATATCCTCCGGCAAAACTTCAATCCTAGCCATATACCCGTCACCCACACGGTGGCACCTAACTCTATACTGTAAAAATCCCGCGCCCTTAAGCACTTCCTCCGCTCTATCAACCATCGTAAGCGCGTCCCTTGTAATTGCTTCCCCAACCGGAAACCTAGTTGCCAAGCACGCAAATGCAGGCTTAGAAAATGTAGGCAAACCAAGCTCCTTAGAAAGCTCCCTAATCTCCGCCTTGCTAAGCCCCACATCCTTAAGCGGGCTAACAAGCCCAAGCTCCTCTATAGCCTTAAGCCCTGGCCTGTAATCATTGACATCATCCGCATTAGTGCCCTCAACAACAATCTCAAAGCCCTCCGCCTTGGCAATCTCAACCATCCTTCCAAAAATCAAATGCTTGCAATGATAACATCGATCCTTAGGATTCTTTCTAAAAACCTCGCTATCCTCAACCCCTGCATCAAAGCAAATCTGCCTAATCCCCTCAGCATCACAAAAACCCTTAGCCTCCTTAATTTCAGCCTCAGGAAATGCAGACGAGACCGCAGTAATCGCAACACACTTATCCCCCAACAAATCATGCGCAACCTTAAGAAGAAGCGTGGAGTCCACACCCGAAGAAAATGCAACCGCCACGCCTTTATCCCTGTCAAAATATTCCCTTAAAACATCCAATTTACTCATCCACTAAATCTCCTATCCAAACCTCACACCCGCACATTCGCGCCAAAAACCTATGTCTTAAGATGCGAATCTCAACCAGTCTCCAACTCCTGCGCATTCGCGCCAAAAGATTATGTCTTAAGATGCGGATCTCAACCAGTCTCCAACTCCCACACATCCGCGCCAAAAGATTATGTCTTAAGATGCGGATCTCAACCAGTCTCCAACTCCCGCACATTCGCGCCAAAAACCTATGTCTTAAGATGCGGATCTCAACCAGTCTCCAACTCCCACACATCCGCGCCACAAACCTATGTCTTAAGATGCGAATCTCAACCAGTCTCCAACTCCCGCACATCCGCGCCAAAAGATTATGTCTTCAGATGCGGGTGTCAGCCCTTTTCGTAGGGCACTTTGAGGCCGTCGGTACTTAGTGAGTGCAAGCCATCGGCGCCGCACGAACTTAGTACCGCTACGAGCCGAGAGTAGCGAAAGCGTGCCCGTAGAAAAGGGCTGATATCCGCATCGCTAGCCCATACCTTTTTAGCGAAAGCATGCCCGTAAAAAAGGACTGATATCCGCATCGCTAGCTCATACCCTTTTTAGCGAAAGCGTGCCCATAGAAAAGGACTGATATCTGCATCGCTAGCTCATACCCTTTTTAGCGAAAGCGTGCCCGTAGAAAAGGATTGATATCCGCATCGCTAGCCCATAATCAATACCCAAAATAAGCATCAATTCCATTGGCCATCCCCTTAGCCATCTTATTCTGATAATCACTAGTCTGCATAAGCCTATCCTCAGTAGGATTACTCATAAAACCAAGCTCAATAAGAGTAGTAGGCACATTTGCCCAGTTACTACCAGACAAATCATTTCTTCCAAATAATCCAGTACCTCTTACACTAGCACCAGTAGCCTTAACAAACTCATCCTTAACACACTTAGAAAGCTTATAATTCTTAGCTCCATACTTCTTACCAACATAAGGATTGCTAGTAGGAGCATACTGCATACTCATTCCCTTTACGCTAGGACTAGTAAAGCTATCTGCATGTATTCTAATATAGGCATCAGCCTTGGCCTTGTTAGCAACCTTAGCGCGCTCAACATTACTTATCATAGTGCTGTTATTAGATCTCGTCATAACAACCTTATATCCTCTGTCAACCAAAAGCTTCTTAAGCTTATTAGCCATAACCATAGTAAGCTTGTACTCTGGAACATGAGTGTAATTACCGCAAGTTCCGCTAGACATCTTCATCTTCATAGTAGTGCTACCAGGTCCTATAGGCTCAGAGCCTGAAGGAACCACACCAGAATGTCCTGGATCAATGCAAACAATCTTCTTAGGATTAACTTTAACCTTAATTGAAATAGTCTTATTCTCAACCGTCGCCTTAACCTTAACCTTACCAACCTTCTTAGCCTTTAAGACTCCAGACTTAGCACCAATCTTGGCAATATTGGTCTTGTTTACGCTATACTTAACAGTCTTAGTAGTTCCCGTCGCAACCGCCTTAAATGTAAACTTCTTGCCAGCCTTTATAGTCTTAGTAGACTTCTTCCACTTCAAAGTTACAGCTGGCTTCTCAGTAGTAGGCTCCTCAGTAGTAACAAGCTCTGTAGTAGCTTCAGTTGTAGCATCTTTCACAGCCTCTGTAGTAGCCTCTTTAGAATCAGCACTAGCCTCGGCTGACGATAAACTAGCAGCCGCATTAGAACTGGCATCAGAAGATGCACTATCACCCGCACACGCAACAAAAGCGCCAGTAGATAACAATAAAGCAAATGCAACAATAAATGCAATAATACGTTTCATTTTTCTAAAACCTCCATAAACAAATAATCTTTTCTAATTATACCAAACCCTACAATATTTGAAAACACTTAGTTTAGACAGCATTCTTTAATTTACTTAAGCATTCACTTACCCCACTACTCTTAATTATTTTAACCTTTCACTTTTCCTACCACTACTAGCATCTTAAGCATTCACTTACCCAACTATAGCTTATTTCTCTTGTCTAACTTCACTAATCTCAAACATTACCCATCTATAGCTTATTTCTCTTATCTAACTTCACTAATCTCAAACATTACCCATCTATAGCAAAAACTGTATTTTCCCAAACTCTAATTATTAAAAATCAATCACCTTCCCAAACTTTACTTTAATTAAATCAAAAAACTTTTCATACTTTTCATAAACTCGAACAAAAAAAGGCAACGCATCTAGCGTCGCCTAAAAGCCTAAAAGTCCAAAAGCTCAAAAGCTCAAAAGCTCATCAAACCTCGTTCTCTTTAATAGCCTTAACATAAGGCTCGATCTGAGAAAGCATATTCTCCATATTTTCAAATACAACACTCTTCGTTGTGCCGACTTCGTTGGCCTCAGCAAGATGTGTTTCAACATCCTGATACTTAGAACTAATAGTTGCAAACGCTCTATCAATGTCCCCAAGCTCACTGCTTGCAACAGATGTAGCCTCATTAATCTCAGCCTGAACTTCATCAGCTCCATGAGCTGCCTCGTTAATCTGAGTAAACTTCTCTTTGGTAGTCTCAGTATTTTCAAAACTCTTCTCAAGCGCCTCAGTTGTAATATTGATACTACTGCTTAGCTTCTCTGTACCAGCTTCAACATCGCCAATTCTCTCTTCAACCTGACCTACAAGCTGTTTGATCTCATCGGCAAGATTCTTAACCTCTTCAGCTACAACAGTAAAGCCTCTACCCATCTCACCAGCTCTCGCAGCCTCAATAGAAGCGTTAAGTGCAAGCATGTTAGTCTGGTTGGCGATAGAAACAATACCCTTCATACACTCTGCAATCTGGCTAACACTCTCGTTAAACTCTGCAAAAATACCCTGCATCTCATCTAAATGGGCCTTAACAACCTCAGAGCTCTCCTGAAGTTCGTCCATCATGCTCTCAGCATCAGAAACAGAAGAAACGATATTGGCCTCAACAGTCTGAAACTTAGATGTTGCCTCGGAAATGTTATCAAAAACATTGCTAAACTCGCTGAGCTTACTCTGCATTTGCTCATCTAATTCAAGAACTTCCTTGAAATCCCTGCTGATAACATTAAGCTCCTCTAGCGAATCAACCTCTTTCTTAGCAAGTTCTTTCTGATAACTAAGTACACTGTTGGTCACGTGTACAATTGGATCATAATTATGCGTTGTTGTCTTTTGAACAAACTGTGGCTGAACCGACTCAGCCTTCTTTCCGAATAATGCCATATACTTATTACCTTCTTTCTATTCAAATGCTACGCAAGACATTGACTGATTAATAAACTGATTGTTATAATGCTCACCATTGCCTACAAAACCTACATGCGCGCCTACAGATCCCATCTTCTTAAGATATGTATCCATAAAATGCTCTTCATTGAAGAAGAAATATCTAAATACACAATTGATAGAGAATATTGCACTAGCCTTGCCAAAATCACTCTTAATAGCATTTACAGTTGAATCGACAACGCCCTCATAATCGTAAGCCTGAAGAATTGTAAGTACATCTGAATTGTTAACCTGTCGATAACAGCACAAACCATTGCCAGATGCTTCTTTAAGAGATATGATACATACCTCCTTACCAGTCACCTTGCCAAGTGGATTTCTAAAGGTCTGATTAGCAATCTGGCTATCGTTAATATGGAAAATATCTTCATAGGTCTTCTTAGCAGATTTGCCATCAAAGTCTCCAACATAATACTTTTCTCTGTCGGTATTGCTAGCGACAAATCTATATCCCTCTTCCATAGGAACATAGATATTCTCTTTGTAAGCCTTAACCTTACCGCCAAGATTCTTGATAAACATATATACCGCTGCATCTTCATAAATAGTACCATTAACAGCAACCATTCCGTCAAATGCTGTTCCGCCAACCAAAGAAATCTTCTTCTTACCAAGCACACTATCCATCGTAGAAAGAACAGTTGCATCATTGCCCGTACACATATCTATGCAAATGGTATTCTTAGCGTCAGCTGCCACAGCCTGCAAATTCTTCTCGAAATCTGCTATATCTCTTACAGGGATAGTTGACACATCACGCAACACTCCTGCAGACGCCTTAACACCAGTCATAGCAACGACAGCAACTCCACCCTCTTTGATAGTTTCAGCATAAAAATGCCCTGTGGTTGCAATAGTAGGAACATTAGGAAACTTAGCAGCAAGCTCTTGAACGTGCTGTCTAAACTGATCTCCATTAGATAACATTATTAATAGATCTGGCGAACTTATCTGTCTAATCGCTTCTGATAAGTTGCCACTATTACTCTTACCATAAATCTGTCTCAATTATACATCCTCCTTAATTATAAATTATTGTATTATAGGCCTCATTTTTTAGTCAATCACCATACCATCCCTTAATAATCACTAAACTCCAACTAAAAATAATTCTCATAAGTACAAGTATCATTTTTAGCCAATCACCATATCATCCCTCAATAACCATTACACTCCTTCTCACAAATCATTATTTAACAACGCACTTAAATAGTATAAATATTTTACCATATAAGCCTCCAAAATAACAACAAATAAATGCCATTTTTTAAACAAAAAAACGCGCGAATCAAAAGCTTTTAAAAAAACCTCTAACTCGCGTGTTATAATATCAAGCTCAAATCTTATAAACCCTGTTGACAAGCCTGTCTCTTATATCCTCTGGCTTAAGCGGTTTGTCAAATACATAGCCCTGAACAATGTCACAATTCTTGTTCTTAATCCACTCAAGCTGTGTAGGTGTCTCAACGCCCTCAGCAACCACTTCCATGTTGAGTTCTCTAAGCATATTAATCATGTTACTAATCATAATTTCGTCCTTGATAGCTGCATCTGTTTCAAGTCCAATATTATCAACAAATGACTTGTCAACCTTAACAACATCAAAGTCCAAAGTAAGTAGTAAATTAAGCGATGAAGAACCAGTTCCAAAATCATCCATGCTCACATGAATACCTGCAGCATTCATATCAGATACAAACTTAATCAAAGCAGCATTATCATCATATTCCGCCGTCTCAGTAAGCTCAATCTCTATATATTTAGGATCAATCTTGTGCTTCTTAATTATGTCGATAGTATGCTTAGCCAAATCAGACTCAGCCAAATGCTGCTTAGAATAGTTAACCGATATTCTAATTGGAGTTAAGCCCTTATCAAGCCAGCTTCTTATCTCATAGCAGGCCGTCTCTAGCATATAATAATCTAAAAGCTTAGTCGCATTGTTCTTCTCAACGACTGGCAAAAACTCGCCAGGACTTATCAACTTGCCATCGTGAAACCATCTAACCAAGGCCTCACAGCCACAAATCTCCATAGTTCTAAGTCTAATCTTAGGCTGATAATATGCAATAATCTCTCCGTTAGCCAAAGCCTCAGGAAACATTGCCATAATCTCTTTTTCTCTTCTGACTCTCGCCTGAATATCAGCATTGAAATAACTTATGTCATCCCCAAAGCTTCTACCATGTGTGGCAGCCTCAGTTGAACGATTGACAACATCGCTAATCGTATCACCAGCTTCAGCCTCATAAATACCCATTCTGACAGAAATAGGAAGCTTCATAGGCTTGCCATCAAGTGACTTAACCGAAAATACAGCGCTAGTCGCATGTTTAATAAAGTCATCCAATCTTGACTTAACTATCAAAACAAAGAAGTTGTCTCCAGACAATCTCGCAGCAAGCTCAGACTCCTCATCTATAAACTTATAAATATGTTTAGCATAATCCTTAAGAATCTTATCCGCCTGCTCTACGCCCAACTTCTTGTTAAACATTTTGAAATTCTTGATATTAAAATAGCATCCAAAATAGTAGTTAAGAACATCCCTATAAAGAGCGCTTCTTCCAATATTGATGATACCTGAATGATTAAGCAGTCCTGTCATCATATCAGTATCAGCCGTCTTGCTAAGCTGACTCATCATACTTGCACGGCTGATTGCAAGATAGACATTCTTAACAAGAGCTTCTATAGCATCCTTGTCATTCTTGGTCCACTCATAGCCCTCGACCACTCTAAGAGTTACTCTGACATCGCCTAAGTCTCTCTTAAATTTCATTCTGATAGCAGGCTTAGTTCTATCCGCCTTAGGAGAAAAATCGTGCACTATATCAACGTTATCTCCATCTAGGTCAAAAATATTAGGCCTCGTCTTATAATTAACCTCAACTCTGGCAACATAAAGAAATGCTGCCATATCTGCCAACCTAATAAAAATATCTCTATATAAAGTTTTGCTTCTTGATTCACTTAAGTCTAATTTATTGATAAAGTCGATAAATTCCTTAGAGACAATCTCGTACATACGCATCCCTCGCTACGCATAAAATTACTCAAATTATGTCTAATATTACAAGTCTAGCTTTAAAAACTTATAGGTCTATTCTTACAGATCTACTCTCATGAACCTATTCTTACAGATTCATTCATATGAGCCTATCCTAAATAGTCTATTCTATAAACTAAACTAACATGTCTAAGTCCTAAACCATAGTTATAGTATTATAATATTATACCACAGTAACATTTTAGTTGCCACTTATATTTGTCATAGATTTTACAGGAATTTTTATTGAAAATGATAAGTTGCATTTTCTAATTACTAATAATCTCCCTATCTCTTATTAGTACCAAAACTCTTACAAGTCCTGAAAATGAAAACTAGAGCTTCCGTTTGAATAGTCCTCTACTATCTGTCCGCTGCCGTATAGCTTATACTTATATGTCATAAGTCCCTCTAAGCCTACTGGTCCTCTAGCGTGAAGCTTAGAAGTTGATATTCCAACCTCCGCACCAAAGCCATATCTAAATCCGTCAGCAAATCTGGTAGAAGCATTTTGATAAACTCCCGCAGAATCAACCATTTGCATAAAGTAAGCGGCAGTTTTATCATTTTCTGAAATGATTGCGTCGGTGTGATGAGAACCGAAACGGTTGATGTGATCAACTGCCTCTTCTACTCCGTCAACTAATTTGACGCTCATTACGAGGTCAAGGTACTCAGTGTTATACTCGTCGTCATTCATTGACTCAACCTTGATTAGCTTAGTAACCTCCTCATTTCCGCGAAGCTTAACGTTGGCATTTGACAAAGCTTCGTATGCCTTAGGAAGAAAACTTTCTGCTATCTTTCTATCTACTAGCAAGGTCTCTGCAGCATTACAAGCAGCAGTGTACTGAGTCTTGGCATCAACGACAATTCTTATTGCCTTGTCTATATCAGCATCCTTGTCAACATATACATGGCATACTCCATCAGCATGTCCCATCACAGGAATCTTGGTGTTATTCATTATATATTGAACAAATGCATTCGAGCCTCTAGGAATTAGTAAATCCACATACTTGTCGCATTCTAAAAGCTCATCTATCTCGTTATGCTGCTCAGCCTTAAAGAGACAATCTCCTGGCAAGCCGGCATCTATAATGCTCTTTTTAATTACCTCAAACAAGGCCTGATTAGTGTTAGCTGTTTCCTTGCCACCCTTTAAGATAGCGCAGTTACCGCTCTTGATACATAGTGTAGATATCTGAACCAAGGCATCAGGTCTAGCCTCGAAAATAACTCCGATAACTCCGATAGGACAAGACACACTCTCTAAGATTAGACCGTCATCTAATTGACGCTTAAGCATCGTCTTACCTACTGGATCAGGAAGTGACACAAGCTGATCAATTCCATCTAAGACACTTTTAAGCTTTCCCTCATCAAACTTAAGTCTCTTATATACCGCATCTGAAATGCCGTTATCTTTGGCGTTCTTAAGGTCTATAGCATTTGCCTCAAAGATAGATGTCTTGTTATCCTCTAGCGCTTTAGCGATGCTCTTTAGGGCAGCTACTCTTATATCATTAGTTGATGCAGCCATCAATGGCGCAGCAAGCTTCATACTTCTAGCAATTTCTGTGATTGTCATGTTTTATTCCTCCTGATTAATAAACTTAGTACATTGTAACATAATAGTATAAAAACTGCTATATATTATCTCTCACAATACGGATAATTCGTTGAGAAATAGCGTGATATGTGTTATACTGTCAAACAATGATATTTTAGAAAAGAGCGATTTTATGAGTAATCAAGAAAATGAAAATGTTAATCTAAAAAAACCACGACATGTATTAAAGGACAATAACATCGCTTGGGAGAAGCTTGACAACACAGCCAACCTCTTTCCAGTCATCGCATCAGAGAACATGTCTAACGTCTATAGAATCTCAGCTATCTTAAAAGAAGATATTGACAGAGTAGCACTTCAGGAAGCAGTTAATATGGTTCTGCCTGATTTGCCTACCTTTCAAATGAGACTAAAAGCCGGAATGTTCTGGTATTATTTTGAGGAGAATAATCGTCCAACTCCTCTTGTCTTAGAGGAGCATTCTTTCCCGGGAGCATATATAAATAAGAGTAGAAACCAGCAATATATGTTTAGGGTTACATACTTTGGCAAGCGCATAAACCTTGAAGTTTTCCACGCCTTAACAGATGGATACGGCGGTATCATTTTCCTAAAGGAAATAGTTTATCAGTACCTAAGACTTACTCATCCTGAAGAACTAAAGGGCGAGAAGAACCGCATATCTTCAGGCATTTTTCTAGATAACGAGGACAGTTATCTAAAGAATTTTAAGAAAGCCAACAAGCACGCTAAGGGTTATAAATCATCTAAAGCTGTAACAATTACAGGTGAGAGATTAGGCAAGGGCGAGGTTGGTATAGTTCACAGCTATATGCCTATTTACCAGCTTAAAAATGCAGCTAAAAAATACGGTGCAACAATCAACCAGTTCCTAGTTGGAACCTTTGTATATGCAGTCTATAAGGAGTACTTAAGGGAGGAAGCATCTAAGGATCCTATCAACTGCTGCGTCCCTGTAAACCTTAGACCTTACTACGATTCGCACACCATGAAGAATTTCTTCGTTATGGTAAATGCTGAATTTAAACCAGAGAAGGAAAAATATAGCTACGAGGAAGTTATCAAGATTGTCGTTGACAATTTAAGAGGTCAGATCAATCCTGAAAACCTAAACAGAATCCTTTCTTACAACGTGTCAAATGAAACCAATGTGATACTTCGCTTAGTTCCGCTTGTAATCAAGAATTTTGCAATCAAGCGAGTATTTGGAGCGTCCGCTCACGCGACAACCTCTACAATTACCAACATCGGTAACATAGAAGTAAGAGAGCCATATAAAGACTTTATCGACCGCTTCACAGTTATTCTTTCCATGTCTAAAGGTCAGAATATGAAGGGCGCCTGCTGCTCTTATAACGGCATCATGAGCTTTACATTTAGCTCTAATTTGATAAGCCTTTCCATCCAGAAATGCTTCTTTCAAATGCTTGCAAAAAACGATATAGAAATATCAATTGAAACTAATGATGTTTATTACGAGTGAGGTATATTATGCATAAATGTGAGAATTGTAATATTACAATATATGATGACATCGATGTCTGCCCACTTTGTCACCAGGTTATAGATGAACTAGATGCAAATGAAGTCAAGTCGGCAATCAAGCTATTTGGCGAACCAGCGCCTTACCCTGATGTGAGACTTCGTCAGCAGAGAATGAAGCTTGTCATGAGATTGATACTCTTCATTTCCATACTAGCAGAGGCAGTTTTAATAGTAGCAAACCTACTAACAACACCAGATGTTTACTGGTCAGCAGTAACTGGTGCAGCATTTTTATTCTTCCTAATTTCATTAGATTACTGGGTAACTCACGATTCAGGCTTTGCAGCCAAGTTAGGAATACAGATAACCCTGTCAATGGGAGTATTATTTGCTATAGATTATTATTTTACCAATATGAAGGGTTGGTCATTAGAATGGGTTATACCAGGCCTTATACTCTTTGGCGACGCTATGGCGCTATTCTTAATGACACTTAACAGACAGCGTTGGTACAGCTATACCATGCTACTCTTATATATGGAGATACTAAGCATCGCTATGATGGTGCTATATTTCCTAGATCAAATTGATAATTTAATTATGCCTGTTTTATGTATAGCAATCAGCAGTGTCTTTATGCTTGCTACCATTATCTTCGGAGACAGGGCATTTTACAGAGAATTTAAGCGGAGATTTCATGTATGAGTAATAAGGTTAGCCTAAAAGGCAGAACTGCTCGGCATATGGTAAGGCTTTATAACCATTTTCCTGGCATAGGAAAAAAGGCCCAGACCGGCGAGCTTAGAAAAGTATTAACTGAAAAAGAAAATGACTGGGTCGTTCCAGAAGGCTTAAAGCTCAATGTCATAGAGCTTGATAACTGCACGATGGAGCTTTTGACCTCGCCAGAGAGTCAAGAAGCAGTGGCAAATGAAGACTATGTGGAGATTGAGGCAACTTCTGGAATCCTTCTTCACATTCACGGTGGTGGCTATTATAACACTCTTCACAACGGCTATAGAGATATGGCCGCTCTTTACCACAACTTAAGCGATGGTTTAGATGTATTAAGTCTCGACTATAGGGTAGCACCAGACAATCCTTATCCCGCTGCCTTTGAAGACGCTATAAGCGCTTATAAATGGATCCTAGATAACGACTACGATGAAAATGAAATCTACATCGCAGGAGACTCAGCAGGCGGTGGCTTAACCCTGGCCTTAAGCCTTTATTTACGAGACCACAATATGCCACTTCCCAAGAAGATTATCACCATGTCAGCATGGACTGACCTTACTAAGAGTGGAGATTCCTACGACAAGAACTTTTGGAAGGATCCCGTATTTGGTGGTTCCAAAAAATCGCTTGTATATATGGAGGGCTACTATAAAGACAACGATCCTAGCATCCCCTACATATCACCAATAAACGGTGATTACAAAGGCTTCCCACCTATGCTTATGCAGGTAGGCGAGTTAGAAATGCTACTAAATGACACTACAGACCTTGCTAATAAGGCCAAGGAAGCTGGCGTTGATGTGACAGTGCACATTTATCCCGGCATGTTTCACGACTTTCAAATGGGACTTTACTACTACCCAGAATCTGAAGCAGCCTGGGAGGAAATTAAGACATTCTTAAATAGTTAAAAATAAGCGAGACGGAATGTTATCCGCCTCGCTATTATTATCTATACTAAACTCTAAACTTCTTAAGCTCATTCTTGTGATTAACTATCAATTCATTCTGATGCTCAGCCTCAATACGTATCTGGTCTAAATAAGTCGCTATACTCATAAGCTCCTTACTTGATTCATCAGCAAGGTTGATATTCTCATCTAACCTCTTAAGAACCACATTCCACTCCGCTATCATTTGTGAATCAAGCGGGCATTGCTCCATAGTCTTCTTGATAAGACTGGTAAGCTGCTCGCCGTCCTCCTCGTACTGAAGCTCCATAAGGTTAATAGCCTCAATTCTATCCTTGGACTTCTGGGCGCCCTTAGCTATCGTAGTTCCTATATCAGACATAGATATCGACTCATCAATCACCCTGCTAAGCAGTTCTCTGATCATAAACTGAGCGTCATTAAGTTTCTTAGCAGACGCTCCAAACTCGTCATCAGATGTTACTGTCAGTTCATTAGACAAGTTATACTGAGCAAGCCCATCAGCCCACTCTCTGACTTTTTTTAGCTTATTAGAATATATCTCTCTTATTCTGTTGGAAACAATAATAGATAATATAACTACAATAATCGTTATAATAGTTATAATCTCAGTTGTCCTCGTATAATAGCTTCTGTTGTCAGCATTTTTCTGACTTGCTCTTTTGGAGGCTAACTCTGTTGCAGCATCAATAAGCTCATAGGTACAAGCTTCAACTGGCAGTAGCTCCTCCTCATACATATTGGACGCAGCGACCGTGTTGCCCTGCTCTGCTAGTTTAATCATATCATCAATATATTTGTTAAATGATATAACGCTAAGCCTGCACTGCTTATATCTTCTCTTTTCAAGTTCAGTGAGCTCTAAGGCTTCATACTTATCCATGATCTGATCATTCTCGGCTCTTATTATCTCGATTACGGCCTTATTCTCAGCCATCGTATCTTTGCCTATTCGCTTGATAATTCTTGTAGTGTATTGATCAATCTCTTTAACATTTTCACTGATTGATTTAAGATAATCTATCGCCATAAGATTGTCTTCGTATATGGTATTACCGTTAACATATACTCTCCTGATATGCATTACTGAGCACACACCAACTATTATCATCAAGACGACAATGAGTGAAAAGCTCGCTAGCATTTGCTTATGTATACCTTTACTAATCCTGTTTCGTGCCATATAAACCACCCTATTCCTTTCCGAGTGGATATAGTAACCACTGTGTATCCTCGTCGTTTAAGTTATTCAAACTAACATAAGTAACACCTGTGTTAATTTTCTTCTCTATGTTCTTGCCATTTAGTTTCTTAACCAGATTACGAACTGCTAAATATCCCATGTTATACGGGTTCTGAACCATCATTCCGTCTATTATACCATTTTTAAGATAATCAATCTCTTCTTCAGATGAATCAAATCCAATAAGTGTTATATCCTTGGCCACACCGAGTTCATCAACAGCCGCGGCCGCACCAACAGCACTTCCCTCATTAGTAGCATATATTCCAACAAGATCTGGATTCTTGTTAATTATCTCCTTAGTAAGCTTCTTAGCAAGCTCTGCTTCTCCGCCACTATATACGACATCAACTACTACCATATTAGGGTAGCTTGCCTTGATCTCATCAATAAAGCCCTTATTTCTATCTTTTGCCGTAACCGCTCCCTCAACATGTGATACCACTGCAATCTGGCCTTTGCTGCCAGTCAAATCAGCCATATGTCTTGCGGCTATCGATCCGGCTATAATATTATCAGTTGCAATTATAGAATCCCTATATTCGCTCGTGACATCTGAATCAACAGCAACAACAGGGACTTCCTTTTTATTAGCCCTTTCAATTAGAGGATTAAGCTTCTCAGTATCTAAAGGACATATGGCAATCGCGCTAACTTCATCATCAAGAGCCTTCTCAATCATACTTATCTGCTCATAAATGCTAGTCTCATCTTTAGGGGCCTCAAATGTTACTTCATAGTCTAACTCCTCTCCGGCATCCATAGCCCCCTTCTCCATAGTCTTCCAAAACTCATGGTTGGTGTCTTTTGAGATAACAGCTATCCTACCTTTCATCTTGCTTGAAGTCTTAGTAGTCTGCTGACATCCAGTTGACAAAGCAAGAGTTGAAATCAAGCAAAATGCAATCACCATTTTAGCGTATGAATTAATTCTTTTCACGATATCCCTCCTTTAGAAAATCTAACAACTTATCCTTAGGAATAGGTTTTGAAAAATAATATCCTTGTAAATAATCGACGCCCATATCAGTTATAATACGCGCCATATCAGGATCCTCTATGCCTTCTGCCACAATGTTAAGATGCACATCCTTAAACATCTTGGCAACATTTTCTAAAATTCTTCTTGAAGACATATTCTTCATCGCCGCCCATACAACGTATTTATCAATCTTTACGATGTTAAAAGGCAGGTCAACAATGTAGTTAATATTAGAATAACCAGAACCGTAATCATCAAGTGAAAATGTTAAATCATTTAGCGTAAGCTGCGCCATACTTCTGATAAGCTTCTTCTCCGAATCAACCGCCGCACTCTCGGTGATCTCTAAATTTATCATCTCGTGCGGAATCTTGTACTTATCTAAAACCTCAAGTATATCTCTGCAAATGCTATCCTGCATACACTGCACTACCGATAAGTTAACCTCAACAAATTCAACTCCGTACTTCTTTAAGTCATGCTCACTTATGAACTTACAAACCTCTTCTAAGACGAGCATTCCGATCTGTAAAATGCTACCATTTTTCTCTGCAACCCTGATAAATTCTTCAGGAGAAACATAACCATAGCCCGGAACATCAAGTCTTGCAAGCGCCTCCATCGAGTGAAAGCACTTATTCTTGGTGTCAAATATCGGTTGGTAGTGAACCTCAAAGCTGCCATTCATAATAGCGTTGTGAAGCGCCTGCTCGATAGCAACGCTCCTATTCATATCTTCTTCAAGGGTTTCATCTATCACTGCGTAAGAGCCCTTGCCGCCTGACTTAATCTTGCTAATTGCAAATTCAATAGTCCAGCCAATCTTATCAACATCAATCTTGTCAGCATTTATAACACCGACACAGGCACTAAGCTCAATCATATGACTCTTAACAAAATATGGTTTCTGGATAATCTTTCTGATAATCTCAATCTCTTGGGTGCTCTCTGAATAGACCTGAACAGTAACAATAAACACGTCGCCACCCCATCGAAATACATTTCTAACTCCGTATTCCTCCTGAAAACTCTCAACTAACATAACCATAATCTCGTTACCGCCGTCAACTCCGGCTACCTCGTTGACAAGCTTAAAATTATCAAGAGAAATTAAGAATATCTGCTCAGGTGAGCCTTCTTCCTTCTTAGAAGCGTCAGTTATATGCTTCATAAATGCAGTTCTGTTGAGTGAAGATGTAACAGTGTCCTCATATGCAATCTGATTCTCATTGGTAAAATACATGAGAAATACAAAGAGCATAACGCTAACGCCTGTTGCAAGAACATCAGGATGAACTGCCTGATAGATAATTGGAAGATAAGCAATAAATATAATCAAACCGATAAGTAAGCACTGCCTTCTTCCCAATATGTCTCTCTCAAGATAAGTATAAATAATCGCAATCACGGCATAGAGCACCGAGTTAAAATATACATAATTACCAAGAATACCATGACTATATACGCCGTTATCAAAATAGATAATCCATTTAGTAAAAAATGTAGTCGCTGTTAATAAGACTCCAAAAACACAAGGAATATATGCAATAGCCAAAAACTTTTTGTTGCTTCCCTTAGCTATACGAACCTTCATATAAACATAGTGAACTAGCAAGGTTGGTGCTATCATTTGAAAACACAAGAAAGCTATGTTAAGAACATAATTAGCCCATAACGGCACAAGACTTGGATTAGAGATGGTGTACGCTGTCACAATGTCTAAAATAACATCAGCAATTCCCACTGTGATATAGGCGCCAAATGTGTGTCTTACGTACTCATCATAGTCGCGTTTAGATAGCATAGTAACTATAAACACGATTGAAAATATAAGAGAAGATATTTCAAAATCTATATTATATATCATCTAAACGCTCCTTTGCTTTAATATTAGGAATGTTATAGACCATTAAGCCCACATTAAAGAAACGCCTAGAACACCCTTATTCCCATTAATGATTATAGCCGAAAACGCTAAAAAAAGCAAGAAAAAGGGCTTTTTGGAAGAATCCTAAAAAGCCCTTTATATATTATAAATCATAATCTTATAAATGCGTTACTAGAAGCATTCTTTAAACGCCTTCTCAGCCATACCATTTTTCTCACTTATGATAAATGCAACGCAGTCACTCTCATGAGTTAAAACATAGTGCTCAACTAAGGCAACCTGCTCTGGATCGTAGTTCTCAAATGTGCCTTTTCTGTCTGCCGCTCTAGTCTTAAAAGCCGACACTAAGTCAGGCAAATCTGCTAAATCCTTAAGCTTTACAACAACTACTTCTGAAGCCTTGCCAGATTTATCGTAGCCATAAAAATAATCAGCGATCTTAGAGTAATCATAGTCTACTAAGGTTGCAAACTTATCTTTAGCCCCATCTGTCTTAGCGTCAACATACTCTAAATCATTAAGGCTAGAATCCGCCTCTATCATCTTAGCCTTAATGTCTGTTAGCGCTACATTTGACGAGCCAGCTGATTCACTGCCACCGCAGCCTACATTTACTATTAACAAAGCTGCCATCATTACTGCTGCCACAAGTTTCTTAAAATTCTTCATTATGATGCCCTCCATTTTTGCTATGAATTATTAATTAGTAAATCAATAATAACACATATTTTAGTTTCAATAAATAGTTATACTTATTTTAGTTTCAATAAATAGTTATTCATATTTTAGCATCAATAGATAATAATACATATTCTCATTTCACTCAAGCTAAATAGATATTTACTAAAAGACAAATAGTTTGCTATAATAACAACCTAGGAGGAAACGCTATGAGACCACAACCAGAACTTACAACTCTCTGCTACATTGACAACGGCGAAAGCTACCTGATGTTACACAGAGTTTCTAAAGAAAATGATATAAATAAGGACAAATATATAGGAGTCGGCGGACATATCGAAATAAACGAAAGCCCTGAAGACTGCCTGATAAGAGAGGTCAAGGAAGAAACCGGACTTACATTAAACAGCTTTAGCTTCAGGGGCATCGTAACATTTGTCTCTGGGGATGGCGTGTGCGAATATATGGCACTATATACAGCAAGTGATTTCTCTGGAGAGTTAATTGACTGTGATGAAGGCGAATTAATCTGGATTCCAAAATCTAAGCTTCACAGCCTTAATCTCTGGGAGGGAGACCATATATTCCTAGACTTATTATTAAAAGGCGAGCCTTTCTTTTCGTTAAAACTAGTCTATGACGGTGATGGAGGACTAGTTGAGGTTAAGCTTAACGGAAAGAATTACAAGCAATAAAATTTACCTTGAATTTCGCTCTCTTTGTTTCTTAAGTAAAGCGTTGGTATCTAAAGCTTTAGGCTTGTTATCATTTTCTTTAGTGTTTTTAGCTTTCTTATTTTTCTTTGATTCTTTAGTTTTTTTGTCACTATCAGAGTCAGAGTTTTGATTATTTTCTTCAGCATTTTCTTTGCTTATCTTATCTTTTTTAAGATTCTTAGCTGCTAATTTTTCTTCCTTAATTGCTGCCTTTAAACTGTCCTTAAAGTCAGTATTAGAAGCAGTTATAGCCTCGTTAGAATCTACACTATAAGAATTAGTTTCATAGGCTAATTTATCCTTATTTTTTCTCTTAATTAAGCTGTCAATAATTGAAATATTAAGCCTTCTTGCAACGACATCATAGATGAATAAAATGAGTGCAAGAAGCAATAATAAGTCTGATAGATTCTTGTCTTTAGGCGCCTTATTTGGCATTTTCTTAAAGACATCTGAATCGTAGCTTAACTTAATTCCACTAGTTAAGGTCACCAATTTATCCATCGCGCCGGTGTCTTCATAGAAGCGATACTCTGGTGAATACTGCATTGCAGTGGCGGTATTAGCGGACTTAACTATGCCGTTCTTGTCAGAGTTAGTAACTGCGATATTATATACTCCAACCTCGCTGGTATCAATCGTTGCCTCGTAGTGACCAGGAGAAGTAGGATTAAGCTTAACCTCTGTCTCATTGCCCTCTTCGTCGGTAACGATAGCATTTATCTTGGTGTCGTTAGAGTAATCTTTTGTTTCATAGCTTATGATACCCTTGCTACCCTTTTGCTCAGCTTTTACAATATCACCGTCAAGATCAGTATTTGAAATGCTAGCATCAATTATATTTCGCCAAAATTCCGGGTATTTATCCCAGCTTGCAAAATTGCTGGTCCATTTGCCCTCGCCGTCAGAAGTCCAGGCGTATACATGTCCAAGACCGTACTGCCAGCTAGCAAGCAAAGGATCGCCTCTGCCAGTTTTTAAGTGTTCTTTAGCTGTAGCTTTAATTGAAGTTGCAACATATCCATAAAGTGTTGGAGAGCCTTCTTCTAAGGCCTTAATGCAGTCATCATTTGACGCTAAAACCGGGCTAAATTCTTCGTTTATCAGATACTCTCCGACTGCTAAATAAACCTCTTTTGCAAAGATTCTTGGGAGGCCCTTGTTAGCGTCAGTATAGTAGTAACGGCCGCCGCCTTCATTTGCAAGATATTTCATAATACCTGTGTCAGATTCCGCGCCGATTGCAACTGTAGAAAGGGTTATGTTGTTATCTTTTATATCCTTTAACAGATCTGCATACTGTCTAAAGCCGTCTTCACCGTCAGTGAGTAAGACAATATGCTTAAGCTGCGAATCAGATTTTTTTATTTTAGACACAGCTTCAGCGACTGCAGGGTAAATGCTGGTACCACCGTTAATTGTGATAGAGCCGATGCCTTCTGAAACTTTATCTCTGTCGTTTAATACTGTTGGAGGAACCACCCAGTCATAACTGTCGTCAAATGCTAAAACTCCAACCTCGTCTGTATCTCTTAAGCTGTCTAGCGATTTCTCTGCCGCTGCTTTTGCAAGGTCAATCGCCTTATACGGACTGCCATCTGACGCTGCTGCGGACATACTTCCAGAGTGGTCAATCACCATATAAAATGCCATTTTCGGAATATTGTTTTGACCTTCTGGATCTAGTTCAACAGGCAGGATGTCTTCTAAGACTGTGTTTCTATATCCGCCTAAAGCGTAGGAATCCTCACCGCCGACAACTACTAAACCGCCTGCGTAATTCTTGACATAGCTATCTATGTTGTTTACAAAGCCTTCCTTTAAGTCGTCATAGTATACATTTTCTAAAATAATACTCTTGTATTCAAGCATGTCATTTATGTTTTTAGGTGCTCCTGTCGGCGTTACCGCGTCGCAGGCTACTCCACCTGCTCTTAGTGCAGCAAGCAGGCTATCGCTTTTAGAGGATGTGCCCTCAATAACTAAAATCCTGTCCTTAGTGTCAACCTCGGCAAATGCTGAATACTCGTTGTTAACCGTCGCCGTGTCTTTATAAGGCGCAATCTCTGCACGATAATTTCTAGTACCCTTGTCTGACGCCTCATCATAAAATACATACTGATTCTCGCCGACATTTACTGTTACATGCTCCTGATCCTTTAGCTCTCTTCCGCTAAATAAGGACAGTTCTGCCTCGGTCTTAACATTGCTCATTACCTTGACTGTAACAGCGTATTTGTCGCCGATTTTTATGGTCTCTGGGACCGTTAAATCGTCAATATAAACCTCGTCAGTTATCTGCTCTGTGATTGGTAAAATGTCAAGTTCAACATTGGACCTGCTGATTGACGCTGCAGAGCTTAGCATGTCTCCTTCATTTTCAATGCCGTCTGAGATAAGGACTATTCGCTTGCCACCGCCCTCTGGAAACATAGTAAGCGCTGTGGTTATAGCACCTTCAACATCCGTCGCTGTAGTGATTGGCTTATCGTTTATTCCGGCATAAAACTTCTCCTTGGTCATAAACTGAGCGACCTTGGTATCTGAGCCAAATGCTACAACAGCGACAGAATTGTTCTTCGGCATTTTCTCTATTTGCTTAGATAAGAAGCCCCCGACGTCTGATATGCTTTGCTTCATCGAGTCTGAGCAGTCCACCAAAAAGACGGTGTAGGCATGCCTAGACATAAGCGCAATTGAGAAACCCGAAAGCGCTAAAACAACTAAAGTGAATATAGTTATTCTCATCGCAATTAAGGATTTTTTCTTATTCTTTTTGACTGTTCTAAAGTATTTAGACGCATATATTATTATGGCAATTCCAATTGGAATCATAATAAGCGCTAAAGGTTCTGTAAAACTAATCTTCATAAAAATTACTCCAAAATTATTCGTAATATAGTGCAAGTTTTAATTATAATATCTGTAATGATATATAAATAATTATTAATTAAATTTAGTAATCTATAATTATTAAC
>JAIKVP010000240.1 GCA_024685635.1 Lachnospiraceae bacterium | reverse complement strand
GTATCCATCTTAATCATAATGTCGAATTCCTTCTTCTCTCCGCTTGGTGATTCAAGAATGATGCTTGTTTTGCCACCTCTCTTAAAATCGGCATACACTACATAATCTTCGAGACTACTGTCATATTTTATCTCAATATCCCCATATTTATCATCTGCGAAGCTAACCTTATAGCTGTCATCAAATGTATACTCCTCTCCACTACTAATAACTTCTGTGCTATAACCCATAGGTCTTATAGCTGCCAATGCTACGATAGCAGTTGCAATTACTGCACCAATAATCGCGCCTGTAATCTTAATTTTCTTGTTTTCAAATATCAGCACAGGGTAGAAAATCATAGCGCACGCACAAAAGATTGTTATCAAAATGTAAAACGGTCTGTAAAAAATAAAATAATTCATATATTTGTACAAACTTGTCGCTGTGATTAGAACCATTGGTAAAAGAATAAGATATCCCCACCATTTGCCCATCTTAATATAATAGCCGATAAATCCCATTGGCAAGCACAAAATAGTCCAGATAAACCAGAATCTGTAATAACTAAATAAGCCCCATCCCATATCGCTAAAAGGCACCTGAATCAGGTAAACCAACGGCTGGCTGATTAGGAAAAACACGAAACATTTTAACGCCGAATCAAGATTGCTCTTGCTGTTCATAATGATGAGAATTCCGAACAAAATCCACACCTCTAATGTTACTGTGATCGTATTAAATGATGTGAAATGAACTGCTGGAATAATAGCCATGGCCGCAGTGAAAATGCCTGCGATAACCGCTGCTATAATTAGTTTTGGCCAGGTTAAGTTTATGCCTCCAAATAGTTTCTTAAATGCATTTGTCATAGTAATTAGTCTCCAATCATTTTTTTGAATTTTTGTGCGAGATGGGGGTGACAGCAGAACCGTCCCCCTGTCACCCCCATCCTATATAATAGCAAAGAACGCTCTTTATGTCATTAGTTATTGTGTTACTTTTTTGGACCAGCGGCTTCTACTTTAGGCTCGTCTTTTTTAGCCGCTTCCTTTTTAGCATCTTGGGCTTTTTTAGCATTTTTAGCTTTCTTTGCATTTTTCTCATCTAGCGCTTTCTGCTTTACAGCGGCAATCTTATTATTAATTCCCTCAATATTATTATTTCTATGCTTGATTCTGGTTGCCAAAGGAATGTCCTTTTCTCCAAGCTTTATCTGCTTTGAACTAAAGAGTGTTCCCGTCGTCTTAGAGTATTCAGAGATTTCTCTTGCCTTTCTAATTCTTATTCTTCCATCACTGCTAAGTGGGCCTGTTACTCTATCGTGAGAGCTTACATACTCATCAGAAACCTTAGTAAGCCTCTTATAAAAATCGTTCAAATCATTTATCGAATAAACACCACTTAGTTTAGAACCCTCAGTTAAGGTTTTATGAAGCGCAGAGTATGTGCTGCTCTTAGACTTACCAACTCTGGTATTATTAAGCAGATTTAAATACTCCTCGCATTTTTCAGCAGTTTCCCTGGCAATATTTAAGAGATCATTTACTCTCGTATTTCTAGCATTTTCCGCCTCGATTTTTCTCTCTTTATAGCCTGTCTTATTCTCCATACGCTCCTTATAAGCCTTAATCTTATCGTCCAAAGCGTATACCTTATTCTCTCCCTTTTCTATACTAATCTGCTTAGAAATGTAGTTGCTATCCCTCATTGTAAATGTTAAAAGATCGCTCACTAAAGAAACTCTGTAATTACTGTCGCCCGTAGCAGGAATGCTAGTCTTTTTCATATAGTTTCTACAAGCCGTAATTATCCTCGCTTCCTGCTCTAATAACTGCTCCTTAGTTGCATTTTGCTCCTTCAATTCTCTTAAGGCAAGGACCTCCGCCTTAACAGCTCTGATTCGCTTATTTGGCGAATTAATGATTCTGTCCTCGACATTTTTGTTGATCTCACTAGCCTCAGTTCTAGCATTTTCATCGACGAAGCTCATCTCAAGATGATTGTCCAAAAACCAATCGCGAACCATCTTGTGAATGTTTTCCTCTCTGGTCTTTTGCTTCTTTTGATCACCGTAAAGAGAGTCAAATATCTTGCTCACCTGACTGTAGCTGGTAATCCTTACAAGATTGTGCTTTTCGTCGCAAATGTAGACACCATCAGGCATTTGGTTCAAACCGCTGCCGCGATACATTTCCCCAGTTTCTGCGTCGTAATAGGCTGCCTTGTGCTTGCTGCGGTCGCCTATTACTTTATATTGATTAGTGTCTGATTCAAACAAATCAAGTGTATGCTCCATGGTAGTTAAAACAATCTTTTTAGCTCCTCTTACATACTGTAGCGGGAAGACCATATCATCATGATTCTGCGCCATCGAGCATACCAAAAATGAGTTAACATTTTTAAGCTTGCTGATATCGTTGCTACCGAAGCGGAAATTGGTAACCATTCCAGGCACTGGGTCCATAAGCCTTATGTCGTACTTGATGTAATCCTTAAATTCACTCGCCTCAGGGTGCTTAGTTATATAGCTATCAACCCATTTGTTAATTTTTTTGATTGCCTCACCTGCTGAAACACCGCCTCTTGAGTGGCCTAGAAGACTGATATGAATGTCGTGCACAGTCTCAGGATTCGTTAGCCATTTCTCAAAATGTTCCTGCAAGAAATTCTTTGCAATACTTTTGGCATGGTCTCTGTTATTTTCAATGCTGTATTCGCCTAAGTTAAGAAGTCCCGGCCACGGCCACCATCTCGGGCTTGGCCCAGAAAATGAATATCTTGTCTTTACTACTTCCTTTCCTGTAGCCGTAGTGCCCTTCTGACTTTTATAGCGAATATAGTTAAACTCGCTACCGTCTGCTTTTTTTGCCCTCTTTCCGTAGAATTTGTCTACTTCATCCGGCGGCATGTTATCATCATGAATGAAACCGTCATGTCCTTTATAATCCTTGATAAAATCCTCAGCCTTAGAACCGGCAAATTCTAACTGCAATACATCCTCACCATTCTTTAGCCATTTTGTACCTTCTGAATGATACATAGGAACTGTTCTTTCCTTAACGCTTCCACGATTCATATCTTCAATTTCATCATAGACCTGATCACCAAAAACCTCGCATATAACATTCCTATTGCTTGTTGTTATATTGTTATTTTCATGGCCTTTATTCGCTTTAAATTCCATTCGCTTTGCATTTATTTCTTCCTCATCAAGCTCATTAAAGAGGTAGTCCTTTTTCTCTCGGGTGTAAGCTGTGCGCTCATCCCTCATTGCAGCTATACTGTCAGTTTTATGAACAAGGTTAATAAAATTGACTTTTACCTGATCGGCATCCTGTGTGACAAATTTATTAAAAGCCTTGTCATTAGGGTATTCGACATCTAATATTTCCTTATTCTGAAGTAAATTCCTGAAGTTTTGCTGCAAACTATTTAATGCCTGAGTTACAAATGCAGGATTTAAACCAGTCAGGTACTGCTCTAAAAATTCTACCGCCTCATATCTATTTGCAACTGTATCAGCCTGAAATTCCTCAATCTGAGCAAGGACACTCATTCCTTCTCTTCTCTGCTTAGACTCCTGCTGGCCACTAATTGCATTATGAATAAATTGAAGCGTCGGCAAATCCGTTACTAGCCAGCCTCTTTTTAGGCAATTAGAAAGAAAACTACACTCTGCATATTCATTTTTATCTAGCTCATTCATTTCCTCAAGTTCGTCTAAAGCGTTCATCCTAGCCTCAATAGCTGAAATGCACATATTCTTAAGACTTGTTGCAGTTTCTGCAGATAGAGCCTTTTCATTCTTTGCCTTGATATAATCTTGCATATTTATATTTATAATCTTAGCTAATTCTTCGTTCATATCGTAATCCTCCTAATATTTATGAGGACAGTGGGGGCGGTTCTGCTGTCCTCATTTTCCTCTTATACCATATTATAATAAATAAGACTACAAAAGGGCAACAAATAAATATTACAGGTCTCGTCGCCCTATAATCAAAACCTATTACCAGCGATAACTTATTAAGATTATTCAAACTAAAAAATAAGTGATAGTATAAGTCCATCAAAAAACAAAGGAGGTGCAAGTTATGAGATACCAAAACAATATGAAAATGAATATGTGTTATCGAATGCTTTTCTCTCGGGCAAAAAATATGACCTGGTGCAAGGCTTTAATAGCTGCACCCAAAAACAAAACTTCTTAAAAGAATTAAATGTTTATAAATGGTCATATGCCCGGGGATTTCTTATTCCCGGCTTATTATTTGCCTGAAACTTATAGCAAATGTTTCAGCTTAATTGAGTAAAGGATTATATGATACATAAAAATTTGTTTAGGAGAAAATATATGTCAAATGTTTTTAAACTTGATCACATTTCAAAGAAATATAAAAATGACGGAAGGGAGTTTTTAGCTCTTGAAGATGTTAGTTTAACTGTTAAGGAGGGAGAAATATTCGGTGTTATAGGAATGAGTGGTGCAGGAAAATCCACTTTGGTTAGAACCCTTAACCGTCTTGAAGATGTGACAGAAGGTAGTGTAAGTTTTTATAATCAAGATTTATCTTTATTAAATTCAAAAGAAATTCGAGATGTGAGAAAGCAGATAGCCATGATATTTCAAAGCTTTAACCTGCTTAAACAAAGAAGCGTGATAAGCAATGTAATGCAACCTCTTAAAATTGCGGGAGTTGCCAAATCTGAAAGAAAGAAAAAAGCGCTTGACATGTTAGAGATAGTAGGCTTAGTAGATAAGAAGGATGAATTTCCATCAAGACTTTCTGGAGGACAAAAACAGAGAGTTGCGATAGCTAGAGCATTAGCATCTAATCCAAAGGTTTTATTATGTGATGAAGCAACTAGTGCCCTTGATCCTAAAATAACCGCTGAAATATTAGATTTGCTAAAAGAAATCAACCAGAGCAGAAAACTCACAATAGTAATCATAACTCATGAAATGAGCGTGGTTGAGAAAATATGTAATCGAGTGGCGATTATTGATGATGGCAAGCTTGCTGAAGTTGGAGAAGTAAAAGAAATTTTTAGAAATCCTAAATCAAATGCAGCAAGAAAGCTAGTCTTCCCGGCTAATCCATTTGATCCTTCAACTAAAGATGGACGCTTAATTCGTTTAGTATTTGACGGCTTAGAAGCGAGCAAACCCTTCATTTCCGACTTAGTAGAAAAAACAGGAAAGAAGGTAAATATTTTAAGTGCAAATACTAAAAGTGTTGGTGGAATTGGCTATGGGCAAATGGTAATAGAATTGC
>JAIKVP010000146.1 GCA_024685635.1 Lachnospiraceae bacterium | reverse complement strand
TTGATGAGAACACCAAGGCAGATAAGAAGTTCTGGAAGGGCAAGAAGAAATTTGCTACGACTTCTATGTATAAAAAATATTCTAAGTATGCGAGAGCGACCAAGCTTAGTGACTTGATTTGATATTTAGAAAGCAGGGGTTGTTATGGGTAGATTGTTTCATGCATTAAGACAGATACTTTATGGTACGAGAAAGTTTGATGACAAGATAAAGTATCAGTGTATAGCAGGAATGATAGCATTTGTTCATCTAACATTTGTATTTGTTTTTGCGTCATTTAATATTATGCCATTGCTGATTTATAACATTTTCGTTGTGCTCTTTTATGGCACAATGATTGTTATCCTCAATAACAAGAATATGTATACGTTTGTTTTCTTAAGTTCCTTTATTGAGATTATGTTTCATTCGACTATGGCAACGATTGTGTTAGGTTTTGACTGGGGATTTATGCTCTATACAGTAAGCTTAGTTCCGACAGCATTTTATATGGGCTTTACTCTGCCTAAGATAAAAAGGGCTTTGACTGTTTCATCTACTGTTACAGTTGTTGTCTGGCTATGCTATTTTTTGGGATTGGCTTATTCTAAAAATTTTGGACATCATATTGAGGTTGACAATCAGCACTATGTCAATATTATGTTTTACTATAATTCATTCTTAGCATTTGCATTTATCTGGATCGTGTCTATGCTTTTCTCGATTGAGGTTAAGTATATGAGAGTGACCTTAGAGAGAGAGAATCTGTCGCTTGAGCAGGATGCGGTGATCGATCCTTTGACTAAGCTTCATAACAGAAGAGGTATGGACGGTATATTAAAGAGTGCGGTTGGCTTGGCAGAGAAGGGCGATCAGACATTTAGTATGATTATGGCTGACATAGATGATTTTAAGAGGATAAATGATAACTATGGTCATAATCAGGGCGATGTCGTTTTACAGGAGGTCGCTAAGGTTATACTAAACAATGTAAGAGAGAACGACGCAGTTTGTAGATGGGGCGGTGAGGAAATGCTGGTGCTTTTGCCAGTTGATTCTGAAACGGCATCTAAGGTTGCGGAGAGAATTAGAAAGGACGTTGAGTCCTTAGCCATTGTAAGTGATGGTAACCATATGAAGGTTACTCTTACTATGGGTGTTTGTGAGTATGAGGAAGGTATGAATCTGAGGGGATTTGTCGAGAAGGCAGATCAAAGACTTTATTATGGTAAAAACCATGGCAAGAATAAAGTAATTTCAGACGTAATTAATTTTGACTAATAAGCTTTTATTATTACTAAGGAGGATTGGTAGTTGGCAAACATTATTGAATTAAAAGATATTAGAAAGTCTTATGACGGTGTCAGAGATGTCTGCTCTGACATTAATCTTGAGATCAAGAAAGGTGAATTCGTCACACTTCTTGGTCCTTCAGGTTGCGGCAAAACCACAACACTTCGCATGATAGCTGGTTTTGAGCAGCCCACATCAGGTGAGATTTTGTTAAATGGTAAGGATATATTAAGCCTGCCACCTAACAAAAGGCCGGTTAATACGGTTTTTCAGCGTTACGCATTATTTCCACATCTAAACATTTTTGACAATATTGCATTTGGATTAAAGCTAAAGAAGCTTACTAAGTCCGAGATTGAAGAGAAGGTCAACAGAGTACTTAAAATCGTTGATCTTGAGGGCATGGAGAAGCGTTCTATTAGTACGCTTTCAGGTGGACAGCAGCAGCGTATTGCAATCGCAAGAGCTATTGTAAATGAGCCTGAGATTCTGCTTCTAGATGAGCCTTTGGGCGCGCTTGATTTAAAAATGAGGCAGGAAATGCAGCTAGAGCTTAAGAATATGCATGAGCAGCTAGGTATAACATTTATCTATGTTACACACGATCAGGAGGAGGCTATAACTATGTCCGACAAGATTGTGGTTATGGCTGACGGCAAGATTCAGCAGATTGGTACTGCTGAGGATATTTATAACGAGCCTAAGACTGTATTTGTTGCGGACTTTATCGGGGATAGTAACATTTTCAATGCGGTTATGAGTGGCAAGATGAAGGTTAATTTCTGCGATGCTGATTTTGACTGCTTGGATGATTATCCGCTTCATTCGGATGCGGATGTAGTTGTAAGACCTGAGGATGTCGTTATTGTTAAGGACGGCTCTGGGCAGATTAAGGGAGTCGTTGATTCCTGCATTTTCAAAGGTATTTACTATGAGACAACTGTAGTTTCTGGTAAAAATGAGATAGTTCTAAAAAGCACTAAGGAGTCTAAGCTGGGTGATGAGGTTGAGCTTTATATTGAGCCTGACGGAATCCATGTTATTCCTGCGCCTAAGAATATGAACCAGTTTGAGGGCGTTATCACTAAGAATCACACGCTTAACTTTGCTGGTGGAGAATTAGAATATGATGTTACTAAGCTATTTAAGGGCTCTACGCATGATGGCAAGCATTTGTTCTCTGCTGAGGGCGAGAGGATACATTTGACCGATATGCCAATTTCTGTTGAGATTCCAGTTGAGGCGCTTGATATGAGCGATGATTTGGATGAGAGCATGATATCTGGCGAGATTATATCACTTATTTATATAGGAGATCACTATAGGTACAAGGTTCGAACTGAAGACGGAAGCGATTTTACAATTGCGGATGAGGATCTTTGGAACGAGTTTGACCGCGTTAGTGTGCTGATTGACGCTGATATGATTAAGGTAAATGTAGGTGAAGTGCAGTGAGATTTAAGAGAAGACAACTTTCAATTCCATATTTAATTTTTATGCTCGCCTTTGTGGTATTGCCACTCTTGGTGGTGGTTTACTATGCATTTACCAACGGTGAGGGCGAGTTTACATTTGACAATTTTATAGGATTTTTTACTAGTGGCAATACTATTGGAACGCTTTTATATAGCTTTATGATAGCGATTTCAGTGACTATAGTCTGCTTAGTCATCGCTTATCCGGTAGCATTTGCACTAGCAAGAAGCGAGGCTAAGTATAGGGCGGTTTTATTGATGCTTTTGGTTATTCCTATGTGGATTAACTTTACGCTTAGGATAACTGCGCTTAAGGAAATCCTGACATTTATAGAGGGCAATCTAGCTTACCATCCATTTATTAATACGGCGATTGGTATGAGTTATGATTTTCTGCCTTTTATGATACTTCCAATTTATACAACTTTAGAGAAGATTGATAACAGCTTAATTGAGGCGTCTTATGACTTGGGCGCATCTTATTCAAGCACTTTTTTGAAGGTGGTTTTGCCACTCTCGGTGCCGGGAATTATCTCTGGCATCACGATGGTATTTTTGCCGGCGATGACTAACTATGTTGTGCTTGATATGCTATACAATTCTACCTACATTATGGGTAGCTTGATAGGCAGCTATTTCTCGGCTTATGACTGGCATAATGGCTCGATGATTTCGATTGTGCTCTTTTCAATTATTGTTATTATTACGCTGTTTACTAACAAGTTTGGTGAGCCTGACAGCGAGTCGAAGGGGGCGATATTATAATGAAAAAGGTTACTTATTCAGTTATATTGGCCGTTGGATTGTTACTGCTTTATCTGCCGATATTGGTTCTGGCATTTTTTAGCTTTACTAATTCTACTACGATTGGCGCTGTTAGGGATTTTTCCTTTCATAATTATATTACGCTTTTTACTACTGAAGAGTTAAGAAACATGATAATAGGAACATTAAGTCTTGCGGTTTTATCGGCTTTGTTGGCTACGATTTTAGGAACCTTGGGTGCTATTGGTGCATTTTATAGTGGAAGAAGATCTAAGTCTTTTATGCATACAATCAACCAGATTCCGGTTGTAAATGCTGACGTTGTGACGGGATTTAGTCTATGTATTCTCTTAATTATTGTTATGGGTGTTGATAAGGATAGCTATATTCCGCTGATTGTTGGTCATACTGTCTTGTCGACTCCATTTGTCTATCTGTCAGTATTGCCAAGACTTAAGAGCATGGATTCTTACTATTACGAGGCGGCGCTTGACCTTGGGGCGACACCGTTTCAGGCCTTGTTTAAGGTTATTATTCCAGCGGTTTCATCTGGTATTGTGTCGGGATTCTTCCTTGCGATAACCTTATCGCTAGATGATTATTTTGTTGCTACATATACGAAGCCGGCAGCATTTGACACAATTAGTACCTACGTTGTAAATGCTACTAAGGGCGGACAGACGGACATAAAGACGGCTTTGTGGGCCTTGTCTACCTTGATTTTTGTTATTGTCGTCTTGGTAACATTTGCGGCTAATAGACCTTCTAAAAAGGAGGTTAATGAAAATGCATAAGAGAATTTTGTTTATATTGGTTATGATCATGATGCTTTCTTTGGCATGCTCTTGCGGGGCTAAGGAGGACGAGGTCTTGACCTTAAGAGTCTGCAACTGGGAGGAATATGTTGATGAGGGCGACTGGGATGAAGAGGAGACTATTGACTTAGAATCTGGCGACATCATCGGCGAGAACTCTGCGATTGAGGACTTTGAGGAGTGGTACGAAGAGGAGTACGGTGAAAAGATT
>JAIKVP010000219.1 GCA_024685635.1 Lachnospiraceae bacterium | reverse complement strand
CAATGCAATTTCATTTCCGTCAGCATCCTCGACGGATACGCCGTCAAACATGCATATCAGGTTGATGACCGTATAGGAAATAATTCCGAGTGAGATACCCTCTGAAATGCTGTAGAACAAAGGCATTGAGAAAATGCAAATGTAAGCAGGAATTGCAGAAGTATAATTCTCCTCGCTCATCTTAAGATCAGTGATTCCACTAAACATTAAGAAACCAACCATAATAAGTGCTGGCGCTGTTGCAAATGAAGGAATCGCAATAAAGATTGGTGCAAGTAACATGCTGACAAGGAATAACAATGCAGTAGTAAGTGATGTTAAGCCAGTTCTACCGCCTGCTCCGACACCAGCCGCTGACTCAACATAAGTGGTTGTTGTAGATGTTCCTAAAACAGCACCGCAGGTAGTAGCAATAGCATCAGCCATAAGAGCTGGCTTGATAGCAGGTAACTTGCCATCCTCATCTAACATATCAGCCTTAGAAGCAACTCCGATAAGAGTTCCCAAAGTATCAAACAAATCCACAAACAAAAATGCAAATATAACAACGATAAAGTTGACTATTCCAACACTGCCAAAATCAACATTAAAGCACTGTCCAAAAGTCTCTCCAAGCTTAGAAAAATCTGTCATAGAAAATGAAGGAATAAGCGAATAAAAAGATTCGTCCGGATTAGGAACATATATGCCAAGAAGCTGACAGATAATACCAAGAATCCATACACTAAATATTCCAATCAATATAGAACCCGGAACCTTCTTGATATAAAGCACTGCCATCAAAAGCACTCCGACAAGCGCCAAAAGTGAAGTGATTCCAATAGTGCTAAAATTGTCCTTAAAGCTAACCATCTCAACTAAGGTAGCGCCATCAACAACAAGCTTGGCATTCTGAAGTCCAATAAAGCAAATGAATAAACCAATACCAACCGACACAGCTCGTTTAAGCTCAAGCGGAATAGAGTTAAATATTGCTTCTCTTACAGGTGTAACAGATAAAACTATGAAGATAACACCTTCAACAAACACCGCTAAGAGTGCAATCTGCCAGCTATATCCCATTCCCATACAAACAGTGTATGCCATATAGGCATTAAGCCCCATGCCTGCTGACAAGGCAAATGGTAGATTAGCCATCAAAGCCATCAAAACAGTACCAATAAATGATGCAATACATGTGGCCAAAAGCACTGCAGTAGCGTCCATACCCGTAGTGCTTAAAATGCTTGGGTTAACTGCCAAAATGTAGGCCATGGTCATAAAAGTGGTGATACCAGCGACAATCTCAGTCTTGGTATTAGTACCACGTTCTTTGAGTTTGAAAAACTTTTCCATGTTTTACTCCTTTATGATTTGTATAATTTATACTGAAACCGCATTTAAGAAAGACGCGGTTATCAATCCAAAAAAAGCCAGAGATATTGTAGCACAATTAATCATTTTTTAAAAGCATTCTATTATCTAAATTACAATAAATCCAAGCAATAGGCTTATAATCAAGCCAGAAGCCAGATAAAACAATCATAGGTAAATTTGCACAAAAGATTCCGTAAACCATTGAGTTGGTTAGTAAATTTCCATAAAAATATATTGCCATACAGGCTCATATATAATAGAATAAAACTTGAGGGTAATTGACAACTTGGTTATTACTTGAATATCGTATAAGAAGTGTTATAAGGTTCTACATAGTGAATCCTTTTTGGTAACTAACTAATTACAAATTAGGAGGAGATTGCTACATGAGAGTACTTACGTATTCTATGTCGCTGAATGGAGAATATTCCGCGACACTTCATTCCATGAGGTACATTGCTGATGCTTTTAGTAAGTCAGGCGATGAGTTTTCTGAAATCATTATGGCCAAAGATGGCAAGGTCACAGATGAAGAGCTGACTCAGATGGCCGAGGCAGACTTAGTAGTTATCGCTACAAGCATGTACCACTTCTTTATTGCTTCCCAGGCAATGGAAGCAATGGGCAAGATTGGGGCATATCTTAAGGAGAAATGTCCTAACAAGCCAGTCACTTGTTTTATGACATCTAACTATCTAATGGACCCATTAGTGAGACAGTATGTTAAGAGCTGGGCAACAAGCTACAATCTCAATTATCTTAATGGCTACAACATGTTTATGAATGACATGTTAGAAGATGACAAGAGAAATGATGCATTTGCCTGGTTTGAATCTGTTAGACTTTTAGCGTCTAACGAGACTCTAAAAGCAGAAGAGACGGTTAATGTTAGAATTGTACTTGCAGATGACAATCCCAAAACAGCCGAGCTTGCCGACCAGTATAAGCAAGCATTTGAATCGGCTAATTCAGATGTCAAACTTATCAAGATTAGCGAATATGACTTCGCACCATGTCTTGGATGTCAGTTCTGTTACACGACAAGAAAATGCTTTATGGAAGACGAGTTTAAGAAGGCCTTAAATGACGTCCAGCAGGGAGCAGATGTTATCGTGACAGTCGGCGAGCTCAACAACGGTTTCTACAGCGAGAAGTATAAGCGCTTCTGCGACAGACACGTATGCTTTGGTAGATGCCCTACTGATAGCGATATTATCACGCTATATTCTTATTATGAGGGTAGCAGGTATAACGCTGATGATGAGAGCTTGCTTACAGTGTGGGGTGACGCTATGTGTTCATTTGGCGGTGACATTTTAATCGGCACTGTTAAGGGCTTTGACGCTAAGCTTGTGAACACAGCAATAGCAGCATTTAATGCTGGCTGTGGGCCATATCCTGATATGTATGGCGTTTTGTTAAGACGACGTTTTGCAGATTTGGCTAAAGAGATTCAAAACGTTGAACCGCTCGACTACAAGTATTTTTCTTCTAAGGGCTATTATGAGCCAATCGAGAAGAATAACAACATTCGTGGAATCCACAATATGGAGAGCGCTAAGATGAGTGTTGAGATGAAGTCATTTGCTGTGAGGTCATACAGATCTCAAGTGGATTCGACATACACTAAAGTTAAGAGAAGAGCCAATAAGAATGAGCCTGTCTTAGACTTTATTCAGGATCCACCATACGCAAAGGAAGATGTGGACAGTAACAAGCCTAAGAAGAAAGGCTTTAATCTATTTGGAAAGAAAGGGTAAGGATATAATGAATGCAAATGAAGTAATGGCCAAGCAGATGAAAAAGGTTGGTTTACTCATGAATATTATGATGGGAGGACTTAACTCTATTGTCTTCTCAACTATTGGAACTTTGATGTCAGGTCACTTTTCATGGCCTAGTTTGATTATTGGATTCTTTGTTGGTTGGGTTATCGGTTTTATTATTGGAACTATTATTCCACCTAAGAAGGCTACAGATGCTGTTCTTAACAAGACTAATACTGATCCTTCTTCATTAAAGGGTAAGCTTTTATCAGCTTTAGTAACAAGCTTGATATTCACACCTATTATTTCACTTGTGATGGGATATTGTATGCCTACAGCTTCTATGATGGGCATCAAAAAAAGTATGACAGCACTTGAGAAGGAGATACCTTCAATTGAGGCTGAAAGAGATGAATTGATCACTAAGCAGGAGGGCCTAAAGGCTGATCAGGCAGACCTTCAAAAGAAAATGGAAGAGACGATCAACAATGCCATAGCTGATCGTCAGTCTAAGATTGATGAACTCACTAAGTCTAAGGATTCACTTCAGAAGAAATACGATGAACTTAAGGGCAAGCATGATGGCTTAGTAGCCGAGGTTGAAGATTTAGACAGCCAGCTTGATGCGGCTATGGACGAGGGGAATCCAGCTAAGATTGGTCCTCTTTCAGGACAGATATCTGCTAAGACAGCAGCATATAAGGCAATGGAGGTTGGCTTGTCTGAGATGGAAGGCGGCCTAAAAGAGCAACAGGGCGCTATCGATGAGATTACTAAGAGTATTGAAGCCACCAAGGATGAAATAGCTAACGGTAAGGACGGCGAGGACGGAATGCAAAGCGGTATCGATGAGATGCAAAAGGGTATCGATGAAATGCAAGAAGGAATCGACGGAATGGGCAAGGCTATTGCTGGCAAGACTGAAGGTGTAAATGCTCAGAAAAAAGCAATTGAGGAGATTAAGTCTTCAATCCCTGGCAATATTATCAGAGCTGAGATTGTAATGAACATAGTAGGTTTCTTCTTGGCACTTATTTTCCAGCCTATCTTCTTAGGCATTGCTATGAAGTCAGTTGAAGGAAAACAATAATTAGATATATATCTAATCTTAATGCGCAGGTTAAATGCCTGCGCATTTTTTATAATTTGACTTGCTTGTTATAATATAAGTAAACATAACTAAGAAGGGCAGGAATTCATAATGGAAAATGAAAATGCAAAAAAAAGCAGACCAATCGCACTGCTACCAATCGCGGTATTTTTGGTCTTATATCTAGGGAACGGAATTTACTTTGAGTACGTGAGTCCACTAGAGGGACAGATGGGTTTTTATGTAGTCTCAGTCGTGTTAGCATTTACAATCTCGCTTATCGTTGCATTTATCCAGAATAAGGATAGGAGCTTTGATGAGAAGATTCATCTGTGCGCTGAGGGTATAGGTGATGACAATATTGTAACTATGCTGTTTATCTTTATATTAGCAGGTGCCTTTAGTGGTATTGCTCAGGGCGCTGGTGGTGCTACAAGTACTGCTAATATGTTACTTAATATTATCCCTGATCATTTTGAGGTGCCTGGTTTATTCTTGATTTCATGCCTTATCTCAATGGCTATGGGAACAAGTGTAGGAACGATTTCAGTTATCGTGCCTATTGCTACAGCTATTTCAGCTGAGGGTGAATTGTCACTTCCTCTCTGCGTAGGTGTTGTCGTAGGTGGTGCGATGTTTGGCGATAACCTTTCATTTATCTCTGATACAACAATCGCTGCGACCAAGACTCAGGGTGTACAAATGAAGGATAAGTTTAGAACTAACATTGTAGTTGCTCTGCCAGCTGCGATTATTACGCTTATCATTTTAACAATTTACTCGATAATGAATACAGGCGCTGCTGTTGGCAATTTCGAGT
>JAIKVP010000232.1 GCA_024685635.1 Lachnospiraceae bacterium | reverse complement strand
TCCTATTTTGCTTGGGATTCCTGGGGCTAGGATTATAAGTTTTGATGATGGGAAGGTTGAGGAGACTGAGTATGAGGAGACGGATAGTTATCAGGTGACGGAGATGTTTATTAATAATCGGGAGGGGGTTATTCGGAGGTTATTGGAGTAGGGGGTGGTTTGACATCTAGGGTGACTAGATTACTGGATTATTTATTAAGGCTTGCATTTTGAGGCGTTGTTGTATATTATAGTTAATAATTGGGGTATGCATTTGCGGATGAATACTTAAGAGAGCCGGAGTGATCCGGCTCTCTTGCGTTATTTAGCACAAATTATTAATTTGATACATCTACTGAGCTAGTCTACGCTTATTTACTCACTTTTTTTAGCATTATAATCCCCAGGATCCTCAGCAGCTATACGCATATCATCTCTATGTTCCATATTATATGTTGAATAAGCATATTCCTTAACTCTATCCTTGTATGCATCAGCATGGGCATCCATATCATTATTATCAGTCCACAATTCACATTGAAGCATAACGGTCTGTACAGCATCCTCCATACCTTCTGGCGGATATTTATGTTTCTTTAACAAACGCTTAATCATCATTCGCATCTTTGCTCTTGCTGACTCTCTCTTCTGCCAGTCTATTTCCTTATTTTTTCTAAGTGCATCAGCAAGTTCTTTTGTAATAGCGATTAACTCCTCATTCTCATAAAAATCCTTAATCGCCTGAGGTTTCGTTAAAGCATCATAAAATGCTAATTCATCTGCAGTTAACCCTAATTGTTCTCCTTCTTTTTGAGCTAATTGTATCTGTTTTGCAAGTTTAAGAAGTTCCTCTATTACCTGCTCATTTGTTAGCATTCCATTCAAATATTTATTCATAGATTGCTGTATGATTTCACTAAATTTCTCAGATTTAACAACATTGGTTTTCTTATAAATAACTACCTGTTCAGAAATCAATTTTTTGAGAAGTTCTACAGCAAGATTCTTTTCTTTCATCTTCGCAATCTCTTCAAGGAATTTTGGATTAAAAAGAGAAAAGTCACTATCAACATCAGAAAACAAATTAATAACACCATTGCTCTTTATACTCTGCTCTAACAATGCGTTAATTCTAGCATTCATTTCTGGCAAAGAAATCTTTTCGCCCTCCCCCTTATTCATCAAACGCATAACCAGGACACGTACCGACTCAAAAAATGCTGCTTCTATTCTAAGTTGTTCCTCCACCATCGAAGAGCACAAAGATAACGCCTGTCGCAATAGTAACGCCTCTTTAAGAAAATCTTCTCTCTCTCTTTCTTTATCTACCGCTACAATAAAATTGACTGTTCCACTTATAGCCTTAGAACGTTCAAGATTAGATCCTGATAAAAATGCACTATAATCATAACCATGAAACAAATCACGACAAATAGATAACTTCTCTATAAACTTAGGATAAGCAACCTTAGATACATCTGTGTCTCCGTAATTCTTTTTATCACGAGTAGTATAGTCATTCATCGCTTGTTTAAGTGCTGATGCAATTCCAACATAATCAACTACAAGCCCACCTTCTTTATCTGCAAATACTCTATTAACTCTAGCTATGGCCTGCATAAGATTATGCCCCTTCATAGGTTTATAGACATACATTGTAGCTAGAGATGGTACATCAAATCCTGTTAACCACATATCTACAACAATTGCAATTTTAAGTTTGCTGTTATTATCCTTAAACTCCTTAGCCAATTCATCTTTACGATGCTTATTTCCAATTATCTCGTGCCATTCTTCAGGATCTTTATTACTTTCTGTAATAACTACAGCAACCTTCTCTTTCCATGAAGGTCGAATAGACAGAATTCGATTATAAATCTTCATTGCAATTGGACGCGAATAAGCCACAATCATAGCCTTACCGGTCAAAAGATTAGCACGATAATTCTCATAATGATCAATTATATCATCAACAAGTGAGGCTATAGTTTCATCGTTTTCAAGTATAGCATCCATCTTTCCAAGTTCATGCTTACTCTTTCTTATGACCTCTTCATCTGCATTAGCCGCCATCAAATCATATTCAGCATCTATTAAGCGCAGTGTTTCCTCATCCAATTTAAGTTTAATAACACGACTCTCATAGTAGACAGGTCTGGTTGCCCCATCTTCAACAGCCTGAGTCATGTCATAAATATCTATATAATTACCAAACACTTCTATTGTACTTCTATCTTTCATAGAAATAGGAGTCCCAGTAAATCCGATATATGTTGCATTAGGCAAACTATTACGTATCAACCTTGCAGTTCCGACCTTGATTTTTCCAGTGGTAGCGTCTACTTTTTCACTTAATCCATACTGACCACGATGAGCTTCATCAGCCATTACAATAATATTTCTACGCTCTGAAAGTGGTTCGCTAGTTTCTTCAAATTTCTGCATAGTTGTGAAAATGATTCCATTAGCCTGCCTTCCATCAAGTAATGATTTCAAATGCTCGCGACTCTCTGCATGCATAGGCTCTTGTCTTAAAAACTCCTTGCATTTCGCAAACTGCCCATACAACTGGTCGTCAAGATCATTACGGTCTGTCAAAACAACAATAGTTGGGCTCTCTAATTTTTTTTGCAACAGATGTGCATAAAATACCATAGATAAAGACTTTCCAGAGCCTTGGGTATGCCAAAAAACGCCACCCTTACCGTCTGTTTCAGTAGCATTTTTTGTAGATTCGATTGCTTTATTTACTGCGAAATACTGATGATATCCTGCTAAAATCTTAAATCTTTTTATACCTTCATTTGAAAAGCAGATAAAGTTCTTTATAATATCTAATAGTCTTTCTTTCTCAAACATCCCCTCAAAAAAAGTATCAAACTGGGCATATTTTGTATTTTCTTTATTACCATCCTTAGTTTTCCATTCCATAAAACGATCTTCATCAGATGTAATTGTACCAGCCTTTGATGTCAAATGATCGCTCATTACACAAATGCAGTTATATATAAACATAGATGGAATTTCATGCATATAATTTCGAATCTGGGTATATGCTTCTGAAGCATCAGTTTCCTCGCGTGATGGTGATTTAAGCTCAACCAAAACTACTGGAAGCCCATTTAAAAAGAGTAAAATATCCGGACGTTTATTGCTATTTTCTATAAAGGTCCACTGATTAGCAATTATAAAAGAGTTATTATTAATATTATCGTAATCAACTATATACACAAGGCCAGAGCGTTCTTCACCTTTTTCTAAATAGCGCACTTCAATACCATGCTGAATATAATCCATAAATATAGAATTCTTTTGAACTAAATCAGCATTTTCAAAATTTTTTAATTTATATAAAGCATCGTTAATAGCATCTTGTGGCATAGATGGATTAAGCCTAGCAAGAGCTACGTTTATTTCATCTTCGTACAATGGTGATTTATAATCTCTTTCCACATCTGGACCATAGACATAACGATAGTTCATAGCTTGAAAAAGTTCTATTATTGATTGTTCGTAGTCTGCTTCGGTGAAAAATTCTGACATGTGCTCTCCTCCTTTTTTATTTAACTAGCTTCAGCTTAACTTTCCCGATAAATGGAGAAAGCTGCCACTTGTAGGTAAAACTATAATAAATCTTACTCAACTGAGATTTTAATGATTTATTACAATCAAAAGCATATACACAATATGCTACCGATTTGTAATTCTCATGCATTACACTAATTATTATATAATCTATCTTTTTTTCTAATTTCTTTAACATTTCTAGCATAGATTTAGTTATAGGGAACACTCTACCCTTTATAGCCTCTTCTTGTAGATTCAGATCAAATCCAATTATTTTAACCCTTGAAATTGGTATTTCTATTAAAAACGCTATCTTTGCCAAATCATTATGCTCTCGTTTGTAATCTAAAATTTTAGAAGCATGATTTTCTACGATTCTATTAAATTCATTTATAAATAGTTTATAATCAAAGTTTTGAACAGCATCAATTTCTAATTGCATTGTAGCCTCAAGATCCTTCTTAGCCTCTTCAAGATTATCTTCAATTGTATTCTTATATTTACTATATATTCTTTCTGTTTCACT
>JAIKVP010000222.1 GCA_024685635.1 Lachnospiraceae bacterium | reverse complement strand
ATTAAGTCTCTTTATCAGGAGATTGGTAAGCTTTATTTTGAGAAATATGGCAATGATGAGGCTGCAGAATGGGCTCCTCAGATGAGAAGGATAGTATCTTCTAAGAATAAGATTGCTGAGTATGATGAAGAGATTAAGAATATTAAGTCTTTGTAAAGAATAAATACTTGACAGCACAAGCGTCCTCTGTTATAATGCCGTAGGCAAGTGATTTTACTTGACGTAGCATTTTAGCAGAGGATGTTTTATATTTAGGGAACTGGCGGTGTTTTGATGAAGGTATCGGATAGAGTTGATTATGCGCTTTTGTATGACTTTTATGGGGCGCTTTTAACTGAGCATCAGCAGGAAGTTTATGAGGATGTTTACTTTAACGATATGTCACTGTCGGAGGTTGCTAAGATACATGGCATTAGCAGACAGGCTGTGTCAGATTTGATTAAGAGAATTAATAAGATACTAGTCGGATATGAGTCTAAGCTTGAGCTTGTTAAGAAGTTTAACAGGGCTAAGGAGAAGGTATCTGAGATTGCTGAGATTGCTAAGGAATTAGATAGTGAGAAGAGCGGCAAGAGACTTAACAGAATTATAGATATTGCGGATTCGGTGCTTGATGAGTTTTAGATAGTATGTATTGATTAAGAATTTGATAGTATAGATTGTGATTTTTGGAATTGATTGTTTTAGCAGAATAGAGGTTTTTTATGGCATTTGAAAGCTTAACTGACAAATTACAAAATGTGTTTAAGAGCCTTAGATCTAAGGGAACGCTTACAGAGGCTGATGTTAAGGAGGCTATGAAAGAGGTTAAGAGAGCTCTTTTAGAGGCTGATGTTAACTACAAGGTCGTTAGAGATTTTACCAAGAAGGTATCTGAGCGTGCTATTGGCCAGGAGGTTATGACCGGTCTTAATCCAGGTCATATGGTTATCAAGATTGTTAAGGAAGAGATGGATGCCCTTATGGGCTCTGAGACTACCGAGCTTACAATGCTTCCTGCTAACGAGATTACCACAATTATGATGTGTGGTCTTCAGGGTGCTGGTAAGACTACCACAGCTGCTAAACTCGCTGGTAAGCTTAAGAACAAGGGTAAGAAGCCTTTGCTTGTTGCCTGTGATATATATAGACCTGCTGCTATTAAGCAGTTACAGGTTAATGGAGAGAAGCAGGGCGTGCCTGTGTTCACTATGGGTGATCAGCACAAGCCTGTTGACATAGTTAAGGCAGCTATGGAGCATGCCTCTAAGAATGGCAATAACGTAGTTATTATAGATACCGCTGGTCGTCTTCATATCGATGAGCAAATGATGGCAGAGCTTGAGGAGATTAGAGATAATATAACTCTTAATAACACCCTGCTCACAGTCGATGCGATGACAGGTCAGGATGCGGTAAATGTTGCTAACAGCTTCAATGACCAGATAGGCATTGACGGTGTAGTTTTAACCAAGCTTGATGGTGATACAAGAGGTGGTGCGGCGCTTTCAATCAGAGCCGTAACTGGTAAGCCTATCCTCTTTATTGGTATGGGTGAGAAGCTTGATGATTTAGAGCAGTTTTACCCAGATAGAATGGCGAGCCGAATCTTGGGAATGGGTGACATTGAGTCTCTTATTGAGAAGGCTCAAAACGCTATAGATGAGGATGCAGCTGCTCAGCTAGAGGAGAAAATGAAGTCTAAGCAGGGCTTTGGCTTTGATGATTACCTAATAGCAATGGAGCAAATGAATCAGATGGGCGGTTTAACATCTATGCTTTCTATGATGCCTGGTATGGGCTCACAGCTTAAGGGCGTTGATGTTGATGATAGCGTTATGGATAGACCTAAAGCTATTATCCTTTCTATGACACCAGCTGAGAGATCTAATCCTGATATCATCAATCCAAGCAGAAAGAAACGTATTGCTTCCGGAGCTGGTGTTGATGTTGCCGAGGTTAATCGTATGATTAAACAGTTTGAGCAGACCAAGAAGATGATGAAACAGATGGGTCTGATGGGCAATGGTAAAGGTTCTAAGAAGAAGAGAAGAGGCGGCTTCCCGGGAATGGGTGGAATGCCTAATATGGGCGGTTTTCCAGGCCTTGGCGGAGGTAAGAAGTTTCCGTTTTAAGATTGCGAGAGTGATGATTTAATCATCTTTCGATAGATTATAGCATTTTCAAGGAGGTGAAAAGGGAAATGGTAAAGATTCGTTTAAAGAGAATGGGTAAGAAAAGAGCACCTTTCTATAGAGTTGTTGTTGCTGATGCACGTTCTCCAAGAGATGGTCGTTTTATCGAGGAGATCGGTACTTACGATCCTAACGTAGAGCCAGCAGCAGTTAAGATTGACGCTGAGGCAGCTAAGAAGTGGTTGGCAGATGGTGCACAGCCAACAGATACAGTTGCTCGTTTATTCAAGAACGCTGGTATTAACTAGGAGGTAGTGTTATGAAAGAACTAGTTGAAGTAATTGCTAAGTCTTTAGTTGACCAGCCTGATCAGGTAGTTGTTACCGAGGAAGAGGTTGACGGTGTTGTTAAGGTAGTCCTTAAGGTTGCTGACGATGATATGGGGAAGGTTATCGGTAAGCAGGGTCGTATTGCTAAGGCAATCAGAACCGTTGTTAAGGCTGCTAGCACTAAGATCGACAAGAAGGTTGACGTAGATATAGCACAGTAAATAATTAGCCGCCGTATGGCGGCTTTTTTTATTCTGAAATAATATAATAATCTTAGCATTTGTGTTTATAATTCGTGTGTTTAGACTGTAAATGTGGTAAAATGATTTAGTTATATGAATTAAAATGCTATAAATTATTTAGCTAGTGTTATGGCATTTTTATAATCAATAGATATTAAGGAGAATATATGGAAGAGAATTTCAAAATCGGCGAGATAGTTGACGCTCACGGCGTTAGAGGTGAAGTTAAGATTTATCCTACAACAGAGGATGTTAAGAGATATAAGAAGCTTAAGGAATGTGAGCTTAGACCTAAGAGAGGAGAGAATATGCCCCTTCATTTTCAACAGGTCAAGTTCTTTAAGCAGTATGCAATCGTTAAGTTTCAAGAGATAAATGATATGGACGAGGCATTAAAATATAAGCACGCCGAGCTTTACGTTGACAGGGCGCATGCTACGCCTTTATATGAGGATGAGTTTTACGTTGCAGATTTGATAGGAATTAAGGTCTATGATGGCGAGGATTCTTATCTTGGAGAGCTTAAGGACGTCTTGCTAACTGGGGCGAATGATGTCTATGTCGTTGATTTGGCTGAGGACAGAGTAGTGCCTGGTGACGCTAAACATAAGCCGCAAAAAGAAGTGCTTATCCCCGCAATCAAAGACTGCATCAAGAATATAGATGTCGAAAATGCCAGAATGGATGTTGTTCTTATGCCTGGATTACTTAAGGAGAGTAACTAGGTCTTTGGAGGAATATTATGAATATAGAGATTATGACGCTTTTCCCAGAAATGGTCATGAACGGAGTAAATACAAGCATAACCGGAAGAGCGATAAAAAATGGATTGTTAAGTGTAAATGCAACAAATATCAGAGATTTCTCTCTTAGCAAGCATGGCCAGGTTGATGATTATCCATACGGCGGTGGAGCAGGAATGGTTATGCAGCCGGAGCCTATAGATAGGTGCTATCAGTCTATAAGAGAGCGCCTAGGCTATGATGAAAATGGCTATAAGGATGGAAAACGTCTTCCTTGCATTTACATGTCGCCGCAAGGCAGAACTTTTACCCAGTCTGTCGCAAAGGAACTTGCAAATAAAGAGGATATAGTCATCCTTTGTGGGCACTACGAGGGCGTTGATCAGAGAATCCTTGACATGATTGTGACAGATGAGATAAGTATCGGAGATTATGTGTTAACTGGCGGTGAACTTGCGGCTATGGTGATTACTGATGCGGTAAGTCGTCTTGTGCCAGGTGTACTAAATAACGATGATTCAGCAGTTTATGAAAGTTTTCACTCAGGATTGTTAGAATATCCACAGTACACAAGGCCAGCAGAATATAAGGGCGTCAAGGTTCCTGAAGTCATATTAAGCGGTGATCACAAGAAGGTTGAAGAGTGGAGATATATAGAAAGCCTAAAGCGAACCAAGGAAAAACGCCCTGATTTGCTTAAAAATAGGGAAGAAAATGATAATGCTTGGGAAGGAAGTATTAAGTATTAAATTTTCTTAAAAATGATAATCATAAAATCCTATAAATATTAGTATAAAATCCTATAAAATGTGGCATATAAGACTATTTTGTGCTATAATATTAGGCGTGTAAATGGATATATAAACTGCTTGAGATACAGCAGTAATAAGAGGAAGAATTGATATGGACGCGCTTAACCATAAAGATGATATAGATTCTAACAATGAGAATAATTTTTTAGTAAACAATGCGGGCAAGCTTAAGGTTCTTGCCCTTATTTTCGTTGATTTGCTTATTATATGGGCGGCCTATTTTCTTGCGCTTTTTATAAGATTTGAGTTTAATTTGGATTTGATACCACAGCATTTTAAGGCTGGTTTGTATCAGATTTTGCCTTATTATTCCTTAACCACAATCATTATATTTGCTATTTTTAAGCTCTATAAGAGTGTCTGGCGCTATGCTAGTGTAGTTGAGATGTATAGGGTTATAGTTGCAGTCTTTGTAACGCAGATTCCAGCATTTGCCATGATGAAATTTTGGAAAATGCAGGCAGTCACGATGCCTAAGTCGTTTTGGGTATTTGGCTTTATACTTATGAGCATTGGTGTTATGGCGGTTAGATTTGGCTACAGATTTGCAAGAGCGATGAGAATGCTAGTTAGCCAGAAGAGTGCAAGCTACGCTGATGAAAATGTTATGATTATAGGAGCGGGCTCTGCGGGTAAGATGATTGCGCATGAGATCATCTTTAATGACAAGATCAAGAGCAGATTACGCTGCTTTATAGATGATGATCCATCTTTAGGCGGAAATACTATTGACGGTGTTCCAATTGTTGGAAGCAGGAATGATATAGTTGCAATGGTTGAGCAGTATGAGATTAACAAGATTATATTTGCGATTCCGGCCGCGAACTCTGCAACTCGTAAAGCAATCTTAAAGATATGCCAGGAGACGGGCTGCGAGATTCAGACACTTCCTGGAATAGACCAGTTAGTTGGCGGCAAGGTCAGCGTGTCAAGACTTAGACATGTTAAGATTGAAGACTTGCTAGGAAGAGATGAGGTTGTTGTAAACTCTGATGAGATTCACGATTTTATATCAGGCAATGTCATTATGGTCACTGGCGGCGGTGGCTCTATTGGTAGCGAGCTCTGCAGGCAGATAGCCAAGGAAGGCCCTGATACACTTATTATATTTGACATTTACGAGAACAACGCATATGCAATTCAGCAGGAATTAAAGATGCATTTGCCTAATGTTAATGTCTTGACACTTATAGGTTCTGTCAGAAATACCAACCGCGTAAATGATATATTAAAGCGTTATAAGCCATCAGTTATATTCCACGCGGCGGCTCATAAGCACGTGCCTTTGATGGAGGACTCGCCAAATGAGGCGATTAAGAACAATGTCCTTGGAACCTACAAGATGGCGCAGGCGGCGGCTAGACACGGAGTTAAGCGATTTATTCTCATTTCCACTGATAAGGCGGTTAACCCTACTAACATCATGGGAGCATCTAAGCGCCTTTGCGAGATGGTTGTGCAAATGATGAATAGAACTACTAATACTGAATTTGCTGCAGTCAGATTTGGCAATGTCTTAGGAAGCAACGGTTCTGTTATTCCGCTTTTTGAGAAGCAGATTGCTGAGGGTGGACCTGTGACGGTTACTGACCCTAGAATTATAAGATATTTTATGACGATACCAGAGGCGGTTGCCCTTGTTTTACAAGCTGGAATATACGCCAAAGGCGGAGAGATATTTGTCCTTGATATGGGAGATCCGGTTAAAATTGACGATATGGCAAGGAACCTTATAAAACTATCTGGTTTAGAGCCTGATGTAGACATTATGGTTGAGTATACGGGCCTAAGGCCAGGCGAGAAGCTTTATGAGGAAATGCTTATGGATGAAGAAGGATTGCAGGAGACACCTAACAAGCTCATTCATATAGGCAAACCAATAGAGATGGATGATGATGCATTTAAGGATCAGCTTGTGAAGCTTGAATCGGCAAGCAAGGGTGAGAGTATGACGATTAAGAAACTAGTAGCTGAGATAGTGCCTACATACCATCCTTCGGGATTATAAGATTTGAAAGAAGGTCATAAAGATGGAGATTAAAGCATTTGAGAAGAGAGTATTTTTGGCTTCTCCTACTATGCACAAGGAAGAGCTAGAGTATATACACGATGCATTTGACAAAAACTGGGTCACCACAGCTGGTGACAATGTAAATGAAATCGAGAAAATAGCAGCTAGCTATGTCGGAACTAAATATGCAGTTGCTTTATCTTCAGGTACAGCAGCACTTCACCTTGCGATGAAGTTAGCAGGTGAGAGACTTAACCCTGGTGCTAAACCAGCAAGGGCTTTAGAAGGCATGAAGGTTTTTTGTAGCGATGTGACATTTGACGCTACGGTTAATCCGATAGTTTATGAGGGCGGAGTGCCTGTATTTATTGATACTGAGAGAGATACGTGGAATATGGATCCAGAGGCGTTAAAGACTGCATTTTCTTTATATCCTGAGGTTAAGCTTGTGGTAGTTGCCAATCTTTATGGAACTCCTGCTAAGTTAGATGAGATTAAGAAAATCGTTAAAGACAATGGGGCCTTGCTTATAGAGGACGCTGCTGAGTCGTTAGGCGCTACCTATAAGGGTGTTCAGACTGGAACATTTGGCGACTATAATGTCATTTCATTTAACGGCAATAAGATTATCACAGGATCTGCTGGAGGAATGCTCTTAGTAGAGAGCGAGGAGGATGCTGATAAGGCTAGAAAATGGTCAACTCAGAGTCGTGAGGCTGCAGCGTGGTATCAGCATGAGGAGCTTGGATATAACTACAGAATGAGCAATATTATAGCTGGAATCGCAAGAGGACAGTTTAAGCATTTAGAGGAGCATATAGCTCTAAAGAAGGCTATTTATGAGAGATATAAAGAGGGCTTTAAGAATTTGCCTCTATCTATGAATCCTTATATTGAAGCTGAGATGGAGCCTAACTTCTGGCTTTCTTGTGCGATTATTGATAAGGATTATATCTGTAAGCAGGTTAGGGGTGAGAAGGAGGCTTTATATATTTCTGAGTCTGGTAAGTCTTGCCCTACTGAGATTTTAGAGACTATGAATAAATATAATGCAGAGGGCAGGCCGATTTGGAAGCCTATGCATATGCAGCCTATATACATGAATAATGCATTTATCAATGCTGACGGCTATGCAAGAGCAAGGTCAAATGCTTATATTCCAAGAAATGGATGCGCAGATGTCGGTGCAGATATCTTTGAGAGAGGCTTGTGTTTGCCGTCTGATATCAAGATGACTGCTGAGCAGCAGGAGATTGTTATTGAGATTATAAAGGGGTGTTTTAAATGAAAAAACTGTTTAACTGGATCAAAGCTATAGTAAAGATTGGCATGATTGCTGGCCTTATATCAACGATTGTTGGATATATTAAGAATCTAAACCTGCTTCCAGATTATGATGAGCACAAGCCTTATGGTATCTATGAGGAGTACTTTAAGAGACCGTTAGATCTTGCTTTGTCGTTAATGGCAATATTAGCATTAGC
>JAIKVP010000216.1 GCA_024685635.1 Lachnospiraceae bacterium | reverse complement strand
AATGGCTATAAGTTTAAGATTACCAAGATTGGTGCTAAGGCATTTAAGGGCTGTAAGAAGCTTAAAACCTTGACTATTCTTACTACCAAGCTTAAGAAGGTTGGCAAGAATGCATTTAAGGGAACAAAGGCCAAATTAAAGATTAAGGTTCCTAAGGCTAAATTCAAGAAATACAAGAAAATACTTAGGAAAAAGACGGGCTTAAAAAAGAAAGCAAAGATTAAGAAGCTTTAGTATAATTTTGTGGAATTTGTGATTATTTTATGATACAATAACTGTTAGGTGTGGAAGTGTTTCTACATCTAACAGTTTTTCGCATTTTATGCGGATTATTTAAGGAGGAATAGTCTATGAGTGATTTGGGAGGACTTTCAGGAGGACTAGGCGGATTGGACGCTAGTACCTTAGAACGTGATAAAGCTAATGCTAAAAATGATGATTTGATGTACGACCTTAACAATACAGCGTCTAGTTTAAGCGATGTAGCTACTCAGGGCATGGGTGAGGGCCTTAGTGCTATGCGTGAAGGAATGGGAATGGGTGGAGACGGCATGGAACTTAGTGCCGGCTTAGAGGATGACGAGCCAGAGATGGAGATTCATGCTGCCCTTGAAGATGAAGAGGTTGATGATACTATACATGCGGGTAGATCAGACAATATGGATGAGCCATCAAGCTTCCCGGGAAGTGGATCGTCAGGATCGTCAGGTCTCTCGATGAGCACAGGGAACAAGAAGCCTGCTGAGGAGAGAAGTAGCTTTGATAGTTACAATAACCTTGCAAATGATTCAAGACAGAGCATAGATGACATTTTCATTGCGGGCAATATGAGCAGAAGCAACTTTGGTGGTGGCGGAAGTTCATCTGGCGGTGGAACAATGTATGATCCATCTAAAGAGACCACTAAGGTTAACATGGCATTTAGTATGCCACCATTTATTAAGAACTTATTCTTCTTCCTTGTATTTCTTGGAGTTGTTTATGCTGTTCTTAGATATGGCTTTAAGATTAATGTTGAGAATTATTTTAAGCCTGTTGCGGTTGAGAGCTATAGAGATATGCCTGCAGAGGAGGCATTTAAGGCGCTTGGGCTTTCTTATAAGACTAAACAGGATTCATATACCTCTAGTAGTTATGAGTACAAGCTTGATGTATCCTACGCAGGAGGTTTAAGACTTGTAGACTATGAGGGCAAGAGACTTTATATAGAGCTTACTGGAATGAGAGCTGATTACACAATTTACGGTGTAAGGCCTCAGTTTACTAAGTATCAAGATGCAACTAATCTCTTGATTGCGGCTGGTTATGCTGAATTAACTGATCAATCATATGAAAATGTTGAAGAATTAGGTTCTCAGGGTACTGAGCATTGTTTCTACAATTCCAAGACGGGTGAGGGTGTCATAATTGGTAAGAAGGATCAGTATGATGCGGTTAAGTCTGTTAAGTTCGTTAAGAATTATAAGAAGTTTAGGAAGGAAAGAACCGAAGTACGTAATGGTTATTAATATAAGAGCTAGAGTAACGAGGTAATGTCATGAGCAAGTTGTCAGTAGTGGTTTCTGTTTATAATGAGGAGGATTCGCTTGATGCGTTTTATAATGCTATTAAGGATATCTTTAAGCAAATACCATTTGACTCGGAACTCATATTTGTAAATGATGGCAGTGTTGATAACAGTGTATCAATTATTGAGAAATTAGCTGAGTTTGATGACAGAGTAAAGGCTGTTATTTTCTCGAGAAATTATGGTCATGACGCAGCGATGATTGCTGGACTTGACCATGCGACTGGAGATTATATTGTCTGTATGGATGCAGATTTGCAGCACCCGGTAAAAAGCCTTTGTGACATCTGTGACGCTTTTAAGAATGGTGCAGAGGTCGTATTAATGGCAAGGCAGGCCAATAAAGATGCTGGCTTGTTTAAGAATATTACCTCGTCTGCATTTTATAAACTTTTTAATATGATTTGTAAAGACAAGTTTGTGCCTGGTGTTTCAGATTTCTTTGGAATGTCAAAAAGAGTTGCTGATATATTCAGGCAGAGCTTTCGTGAGAGGAATAGATATCTTAGGGGATATCTTCAAACGGTTGGTTTTAAGAGAGAAGTTATTAGTTATGAGGCGGCTGACAGATTTGCTGGTGAGAGCAAATACAGCATTAAGTCCTTATTTAGAGTATTCTTTATTGCTATAACTGGTTTCTCTAATAACTTGCTTAGAATTGGTTATTATATGTCTGCATTTTCACTGATAGCGGCTTTGGTGCTTGCTATAGTTTCGATTGTCAGGTATGTAAATGGCGGAGTAATTTCAACAATACTTATTATTTGTGCTGTGCTTTGCCTATTGTTTGGGGGGCTTTACGGATTAGTTAGTTTGGCTGGAGAGTATTTATATACTGTTGTGGCCGAGAATAGGGATAGACCGATTTATATAGTTGACAGAACTATAGGAATTAGTGGGAAGGAATAGATTTTAGCATGTTGTCCTTTGTGAAAAAGATAATAGATAAGTTTAATTCTAACGAAATATTTAGGTATCTTGTGGCTGGTGGAATGACTACCATGGTTAATTTGATTATATTTACCATCTTAAGATATGGAATTAAGCTTTCACTTACTAAGAGTAACTTTATAGCTATTACTTGTGCGATATTATTTGCATTTTTTATAAATAAGTATTATGCATTTAAGACTGAGACTAAGAAGAAGTCAGAGATTGCAACGGAGTTTGTTAAGTTCGTTGGTGGCAGGCTATTTTCGATGCTTGTGGAGATTGTCGGTGTTTATGTAATTGCTGTTTGGATGGGCTTATCTGATATGATTGCTAAGCTCGCTACTCAGTTTGTTGTGGTTATAATTAACTATCTTATCAGCAAGCTTATTGTCTTTAAGAAGAGTAAGGATAATCGCACTATTCTTGACTGGATGAAGGACAATTTGCTATATGAGTTAGCATTTATCCTGCCGTTAGCAATATTCATATATATGTGTATTACAAGGCAGATGGC